>SXVE01000152.1 GCA_005790265.1 Acidobacteriota bacterium
ATCGAGTTCCTTGGGAAACATTCCGCGCTCGTTCATCACGACAAGAATCCTTTCGAGTCCCAAACTAAACCCACACGCCGGAATTTGCTCTTTCCCAAACATCCCAATCAACCCGTCATAACGCCCGCCGCCGCCGATGCTTCCCGCAAAATCGCCGTCGGTTAAAACAATCTCAAAAATCGCGCCCGTATAATAAGACAATCCGCGAGCAAGGCTCGGATCAATTTTGAGGTATTGATTGGCAACGGTTTTTTCGACGAATTCAAACAAACTTTGCAAATCTTTCAAAACTTTTCGTTTATCTTCTGCGTCATTTTCGCCGTATCCTTATTCCCAACGATTCAAAAACTTCTGATTGAAAGCATCAAAGCCGATATTGTTTTGATTTCGCGTCGCTTCTTCCATTCGTTCAAAGCCTTCAAACATCGCTGTAAAGATTTCTGCCTGATCTTTTTCGATTCCGCGTTCGATTAATTCTTTTTCAACTCCGCTGCTGCCGATTTTGTCCAACTTATCCAAAGCAACGAGCGCGTCTGACGTTTTTTCGGCGGAAATGCCAGCTGATTCGACAATCTGAGCGAGCAATTCTCTGTGATTGACGCGAATAACAAAGTCCTTAAAACCTAATCTTTCCAAAATCTCCGAAACAGCGGCGATTAATTCCGCCTCGACGAGCATTGAACTCGAACCAATCGCGTCAACGTCACATTGATAGAATTCTCGGAAGCGTCCGCGCGCGGGTCGGTCGGCGCGCCAGACCGGTTGGATTTGGTATCGTTTGAAGAATTTCGGTAAATCGTTTTTGTAGTTGGCGACGACGCGGGCGAGCGGGACGGTTAAGTCGTAGCGCAGCGCTAAATCGGCAAGTTCCTTGTCGCTGGCGTCAAGTTTTTCGCCGCGTTTGAGAATTTTGAAGACTAATTGATTGCCTTCTTCGCCGTATTTGCCCATCAAAGTTTCGAGATTCTCGACCGCCGGAGTTTCGAGCGGTTCAAAGCCGTAACTTTCGTAAACTTAGCGAATAATATTGATAACGTAATTACGTTTGCGAACATCTGCGGGCAGAAAATCGCGCATTCCGCGCGCCGGTTGTGTTTTGCTCATAAGATATAAATGTAAAACGGAAAACGGAAAATGGAAAATGGACGAAAGTTCGTTATCCAATCCAAATACCGGGTTTTTGTTTGGAATTGTCGCGAAAAGTTCAAAAACAGAACGAAAAACGTCTCGCCAAAAAAGATTTTTTGGCGAGACGTTTGAAAACTCAAATTCGTCAATGCGCAATCTCGCAGACGACAATCGGCGCAAACGTTTAACAGCCTTCGTTGTTGCAGTATTTGCCGAGAAAAACGGCGAGCACGACGGCGGCGGTGATTCCCGCTCCGCCGAGAATATAAAGCGCGATTTTGTCGCCTTTTGTCGAACGATTATCAACTTTCGCCACATCATCGTAGGCGATTGACGAAGACTGTTTGGTTTTCGCATCAACCAGCGTAAATGAATTTTCGCTGCGTTCACTGATATAACCTTTCAGCTTTGTTCCGTTAATCATTTTTACTGAAACGCGGCTCTTTTCGCCTGTTCCGCGTTTGTAAACGGCATTTTTAACTTTTACCAAAGTTGCATTTGTGTTGTCGCTTCGGTTTTGCGCGGAAATTACTGTTGAGCTCGTTGTTATCAGCAGCAAACAAACGAGTGTGAGACTAAGACATCTTTTAATCATAAATTTTTTAGCGTTTGACAAAGTTTGCAGGAAAATTTCTCGACGATGATTTATACACTTTTTGATGCTTGTTTGTAAAACTAAATTTATTCGACACATAGAACGCTTGTATCGAAGTAACCGCGAGAGACTGAAAAAGTGAACAACTGTCGGTAAAAAACTGAGCTTTTTACGTTATTTTACGGAAAATTCTATCTGTTTGAGCAGACTTTTACTTTCGATTCCAGAAATACGAGTAATTGACGTAAAAAACGTTGGCGTTAAAGCCCGGGTTGTTGATTTTTCCGTTGATGTTGCCGTTTGAGATGTGAAAATATTTGTAGCCGAGGCTGACGGCTTTATTCGGGGCGAGCATATACATTAATCCGCCGCCGAAATCGCCGGTTAATTGAAACAAAGTGCTGCGCGGAACGGGAACGGCTTTGTTGGTGAAAAGAACGCCCGCGCCGACTTGCGCGTAAGGTTTGAGTCGGTTTTTGGCGAAGAAAATAAACTTAAAATTGACCGGCTGAAAGCCCGCGCCGTAAGTCGTTTCGCGCATTGTCGGCTGAACGTTCGGCGTGGCGGTCGCGGAAACGTAAGCCGGATTAACGACTTCGTTTTTCGTAAAAACGGCGAGCGGCGTCGCGCCGAACATATATTCGTAGGAAACGTTGCGTTTCGTGCCGATAACGCGCGCAAAACGGAAAGTCAACAAGTGAAGATCGCGCCCGTAAACGTCGAATTCTTTCGGTCCGGCGAAATTGCTCGGGTTAAACGGCGAAATTCCGTATTCGGCGGAAATCTCTTTGTCGCCGCGCCGCAGTTTATAGATCGAATCATCCTCAGCCGTCTCCGCCGTTTCGTTGGCAGCGATTGACGATTTATTGTCCGGCTTTTCGGCGTTGCGCTTTTTTTCAAGCGGATTTTTGCTGATCGCGTCGTAACTTTGCGCCGTTTTCAATTTGTCGGGCGCAGAAAAAGCGTTTGTCGCGGGCGAAATCAGCGTGCGGCGGTTGATTAAATCGGTTTGTGCGGTTGTTTGTGCGAAGCTGGCGGCGCTGAAAACGCATAAAACAAAAAATAGACTTTTCAAGACAAGTCTTTTATTTTCGGACA
The DNA here is from genome assembly GCA_005790265.1 of Acidobacteriota bacterium. Classification (GTDB taxonomy): domain Bacteria; phylum Acidobacteriota; class Blastocatellia; order Pyrinomonadales; family Pyrinomonadaceae; genus SXVE01. The sequence continues at coordinate 2,822 of SXVE01000152.1, forward strand.
TTGATTTTTACTTCCCCTGTCGGATATTTTCGGCAATCAGCCGGTTTATTAATAATTAAAAGTTACGCGAGTCGAGCAAAAGAGAACATCATTAACAAAGATAAAAACGATTGATGGGATTAAAAAAATATTGTCTGAAAATCTTCATTCGTATCGTTCATCTTGCAATCATTGTTGAATTTCTTTTTCCAACTGCGCCGCTTCCAAATAATTTTACTGCGCTTCATCACGATAAATTCGGCTGTATTCGACATAATTGCGCCAAAATTTCGCTAAATCGGCGACTTCTTCGTCGGAAAGCGCGCGTTTGACGCGCGCCGGACTGCCGATAACGAGCGAACGCGGCGGAATAACGGTGTTCGGCGTGACCAAACTGCCCGCGCCGACGAGCGAATGCGCTCCAACGCGCGCGCCGTCCATCACAATCGCGCCGATGCCGATCAAACAGCCGGTTTCGATGTAACAGCCGTGCAAAGTAACGCGATGACCGAGCGTAACTTCATTTTCCAATACAGTCGGATGAGTTTTTGATGAAACGTGAATGATCGAACCGTCCTGAATATTAACGCGCTCGCCGATGCGAATGTAATTGACATCGCCGCGCAAAATCGAGCCGAACCAGACGCTCGATTCCGCGCCGATTTCCACGTCGCCGATAATCGTCGCATTTTCGGCAACGTAAACGGTTTCGTCAATTTTCGGGCGAAGATTTTGAAAAGATTTAATCATAATTCGTTATCACGGCGATTAATTAACGCGCGTTCGTTTTCGTAGCGCAGGCGATTGGCGACCGCATCGCCGAAAACGCAGATTCCCGCATTGACGACGATCAAACTGAGCGTTCCCCACAAAAACCACGTTTTCAGCTTCGCGCCGCGCGATTTTTCAATTACCGCCTGACCGAAAATGCTCAAACCCAAACCGATTAAAATTAATCCGCCGATTGACTCGATCAACCATAAATAAAATGTTTCCCGCATCGCCATAATGTTAATTGGTTGACTGGCGAAAAACAAGGATTTGGAGTTTTCGCTTCGTTCGTGGCAAACTTTTCGTATCTGAGAAAAACGAAAAAATAAAGGAAAAATATATGACGAAACAACCGAAAATACTGGCGTTGGCGGGAAGTCTGCGCGCGCATTCATACAATAAAAGAGTTTTGAAAACGGCATTAAAAGGCGCGGAAAACGCGGGCGCAACGGTGAAATACGTTGATCTGCGCGATTATCCGATGCCGATTTACGACGGCGACGAGCACGAAAAAAACGGCTTTCCCGAAAAAGCGCTCGAATTTCAACAGCTTTTGAGCGAATACGACGGTTTGATGATCGCGTCGCCCGAATATAACGCGAGCTTGCCCGCCGTGCTGAAAAACGCGTTCGATTGGGCTTCGCGCAAAAGCGATAAATTCGGTTTGGGCGAAGTTTTTCGCGGAAAAGTCGCCGCGATTATGACCGCTTCGCCCGGCGCGTTCGGCGGCATTCGCTGTCTCGGACATCTGCACGACGTGCTGACGATTTTGCTCGTCAATACTCTGCCATCGCAAATCGCCGTGACGTTCGTCGCGGATAAATTCGACGGCGACGCGGAAGAAATGACTGACGAAAAAACCAAAAAAATTCTCGAAGATTTGGGCGCGTCGCTCGCCGATATGCTCAAGAAAACGCACGGCAGAGAAGAAACGGTCGAGAGCGCAACGTCGGACATCAGCAATAAACAGTAACAACCAACAAATTTATGAACCGAGGAAAATTCAATCAAAACGAAGCGTTTCCGCCGCTGCCGCTCGAAAATTGGAAGCCGACGAAAAACACTCTGCATCTGTATTTGCAGATCGTCGGGAAAATTCGCCTCGCGCTTTTTCCGCGCCAAAATCATTGGTGGCACGTTCCGTTTTACGTTTCGACGCGCGGTTTGACGACGCGCCCGATTCCGTATCAAAACAGCAATTTTGAAATCGAATTCGATTTCGTCGAACACCGGTTAAAAATCTCGACCGGCGGCGGCACACACCGAGAATTTGAACTTTACGACGGTTTGACTGTCGCCGAATTTTACCGAAATGTGTTTGAAAATCTGTCGGCGCTCGGCATCGAAGCGAAAATATGGGCGGTTCCGTACGAAGCGCCGTCAAAAACGCCGTTCGCCGAAGATACGGAAAATAAATCGTACGACAAAGAATACGTCGAGCGTTTCCGGCAGATTTTAAACAGCGTCAGTTGCGTTTTCGAGGAATTTCGCGGACGTTTTACCGGCAAAGCGACGCCGGTTCATCTGTTCTGGCATAGCTTCGATCTCGCGCTGACGCGCTTTTCGGGCAAACCGGCAAATGTGCGCGAAGATGCCGGAACTGTCGAG
>SXVE01000153.1 GCA_005790265.1 Acidobacteriota bacterium
GGCGACCTCGTGCATCGCATCAATCGCCGCCGCCCAATCCGCTTTTTTATCCAGTTTGCGATGCAGACGCAAAGCTTCAGCGATTTGCTCGCCGACCGTGTAAACCGGATTGAGCGAAGTCATCGGGTCTTGAAAAATCATCGCAATGTCGTTGCCGCGAATTTCGCGCATTCGCTCGTCCGACGCTTTTAATAATTCTTCGCCTTTGAATTTTATTTCGCCGCCGACGATTTTTCCGGGCAAAGCAATCAGCCGCATCACCGACAGCGCCGTGATTGATTTCCCGCAGCCCGATTCGCCGACCAACCCCAAAAGCTCGCCTTCATTAATGTGAAAACTCACATCGTTGACCGATTTAACCAGCCCGGCGCGCGTCGGAAAATGCGTTTGCAAGTTATTTACTTCTAATAAATGAGACATTGTTATTAATCTAATAAATTGTGAATGAATACTGAACCGTTTTGATGACATTGACTGGCTTTCCATTAACAATTTGTGGAAGAAAAACCAATCTGCTCGCAGCAATTTTCGCTTGCTCGGTCAAACCGTCGGGCAAAAAATTTGTCGGCGTAACAGCCCCGACCGCACCGTTTGCTAAAAATGTAACGCGAAGATTAATCGTTCCCTGAATTTGATTTTTCCGCGCATCATCCGTATAGTTTGCACGCGGTTTGAAAACAACTCTCAATGAATCATTTACACTCAATTCTTCTTTTACTTGCAATTTTTCTTCGAATTTATTTTCGTTTGTTTTCTCTTCATCGCCTAGAGTTTGCGATGCTCCGTTGCCGAGCTCTATTCCGTTAAGAGTTTTTCCGAAATTAACGGCGTTGATAAATTGTTTTTCGTTTGCAGTTAAATTTGCGCGATTGGAAATTGAGAGCACAAGCCATTTATCATTTTTCAAATCGTTGAAAACCCAGTGTGTCGTAAACTTTCCGACTATTTTCGTAACCTCTTTATCTCTAACCGTTATCTTTGATTCCTGAACTGTATCTATTTTCTCGACGTCGATTAAAACTTGTTTCAATCTTTCAATGCTTTCCTCGAAAACGGTTTGATTGAACAGCTCCCTTTCTCTGCAAAATGGAGAGATTTTCTGTTTAGATGCAACTACCACCTGGTACACTGTTTCCTGTGCGTAAAGCGCGTAGTGTTCTTTAACTAATTCATTGCAATTGCTAACAAATTTTTCGGAAACCGGCATTTTCGGTAGCTCAAGCGAAATTTCGTGCTTTGAAAATTTATATCTTTCCCATTTTACCGGCGCTGTATATTTTTCGGTCTGAGCGTAAAGATTGACACACGAAAAAATTAAAACGAATAACAGTGAGATTTTTTTACTCATAAAATTATTTATTTGTTATCTATTTGAATGAAAATTCGGGACATTTTAAGGATTAGTCATACAACTCTTTTCGTCGCTTTTTCCTCAAACAGATGTTATCATTTTTTGCGGAAATTTCTATTTTCGGCAGTCACCATTCAAGGAGATTTTGCAAGTGAAAAAAAGTTCTACTCTTCTAAACGGTCTATTTCTGTCTCTTTTGACGATTTCCGGCGTTTACGCGCAGACCCAGCCGGTTTCAGCATTAAATCCAAAATCCAAAACCGATATTACCGCTGCAAAAACGGCGGCGAAAACCGCGACGGTCGAAAATATTGAATCCGATGTTGCCGAAGCTTTGACACTGATCGAAAGCAGTCACGTCAACGGTAAAAAAATCAATTACAACGATTTGTTCAAATCCTCGATTGACAGCATGCTGCACACGCTCGATCCGCATTCCAATTACTTTGATGCGAAAGAGTTCGAGCAGTTTCGCACCGATCAAAGTTCAAAATATTACGGCATCGGCGCGACCATCGGCGATTTGAGCGACGCCGACGGCAACGTGCAGGCGACTTACATCAAGGCGACTTTTGAGAACGCGCCCGCGCACCGCGCCGGTTTGCGTTACGGCGATAAAATCGTTGATGTCAACGGCACTTCGATGCTTGGAAAATCGTTTGTTGATGTGCGGAATTTTCTGCGCGGACCGCGCGGAACCGTTGCCAAATTGACGGTCGAAAGATACGGAACGGGAAAACGCGAAACGGTTGATATCGTGCGCGATGCGGTTCCGCAGCCGTCTATCGCCGAATCTTATATGATTCGTCCGGGCGTCGGTTATATCGCGATGACCGGCGGTTTCAATCAAACGACTTACGCGGAATTCGCGCAGGCGATGCAAACCTTAAAAGCACAGGGAATGCAGCAGCTCGTTCTTGATTTGCGCAACAACGGCGGCGGTTTGGTCAGTCAGGCTTACCGCGTTGCCAATACTTTTCTCGGACGCGGACAAACTATTTTCACGCAGAAAGGTCGTATTGACGGCAGCGCCGACACGTATCGCGCTGAAAATGCCGCGCCGGATACGACGCCGGTCGTGATGCTCGTCAACCGCAATACGGCTTCGGCTTCGGAAATTCTCGCGGGCGCGTTGCAGGATCACGACCGCGCGCTGATCGTCGGCGAAAACACGTTCGGCAAAGGTCTCGTGCAAAATCCGTTTGTGCTTGAATACGGCTCGATGCTGCTTTTAACCATCGCTAAATACGAAACGCCGTCGGGCAGATTGATTCAGCGCGATTATTCGGACGGCAGTTTATATAATTATTACAACAGTCAGTCGCTCGAACCCGGCGCGGAAACAAAAGCGGTGCCGAAAGGTCCTGAATCGAAAACCGACACGGGAAGAAAAGTTTACGGCGGCGGCGGCATCAATCCGGACATTGCCGTTAAATCGCAGACGATTACGACGACCAAAGCGCGTTTTCAGCAAAAATTAAATAATCCGATTTTCGCTTACGTGCTCGATTTGTCATACGGCAGAAACAAAACCTTTGACGCTTACAAAGTTGATCGCCCGATTTCGTTTGAATACGACATCAAAGCGCAGGATTTTCCCGTAACCGACGCGCTTTTTCAGGATTTCAAAAAATTCGCGGTTGCCAAATACAAATTCACGCCCGCGCAGATTGACCGCGAACGCGAATTCATCGAACGCAGTCTGCGCACCGAATTTGTCACGGCGGCTTATGGTTCGACGACTTCGTATCAGGTTTTCAACGAATACGATTCGCAGCTGCAAAAAGCCATCGAACTTCTTCCGCAAGCCAAACAACTTGCAATTCAAGGCGCGCGCGCCAATGCGCTCAAACAGAAAACCGATTCAAATAGATAATATTTTTTCGGATTTGGAAAGTTAAGAAAGCGAGGGAGAACGAAATTTTCGTGTCCCTCGCTTTCTTTTTGACTGACGTAAAAATTTGTACAAATTGTTGATTTGATTGAAAAAAACACCGCACGTAAAATCTTGACACCGTCCGGCAAAATAAAATAAGGTACATTGTTTCCTAAAAAACAAAATCAAATTATGAAAAAACTACTCATCTCCTCTTATGTAATCGTCTGTTTGGCTGTTTTAACTTTCGGACAAACCTCTACCCGCACCGCCGTCCGCGCGGATTTTAACGGCGACGGCAAATCCGACATCGCCGTTTGGCGTCCGTCAAACGGCGTTTGGTATATTTTGAATCCAGCGGGCGGTTATTCCGCCGCGCAATGGGGAATGGCGGGAGATCGGCTCGTTCCCGGCGATTACGACGGCGACAGCAAAACCGATTATGCAGTTGTTCGTTCTGATCCATTTAATCCTTATGCCGTAATGAATTTGAATTGGTATGTTCTACAAAGCACCGACAATTTATTCACTTCTACAAAATGGGGAAGATACGGCGTTTTTGGCGGCGAAGCATCGCTTCCCGGCGATTATGACGGCGACGGGAAAACCGATTTGTCGGTTTTCAGTTATGACGACACCGGACGCGGCAAAAGCGATTTTGTTTCGCGGCAAAGTTCAAACGGTGAGCACCTTCGCCGGCAATGGGGTTTCACCGGCGATAGCAAAATTGCCGCTGATTTTGACGGCGACCGAAAAACTGACTATGTCGTATTCCGCGATGCGCAAAATTACCGACCCGATTTTGATTTGACGCCGCTGCCGACCTGGTACATTTTGCAAAGTTCGAACGGCGCGGTGAAAATCGTTCATTTCGGACAAGCGAAAGACAAGCTCGTCGCCGCCGATTATGACGGCGACGGGAAAGACGATGTTGCCGTCTGGCGACCATCGAACGGTTACTGGTATTGGCTGAATAGTCGGGACGGTTCATTTCGCGCCGTGCAGTTCGGGCAGGACGACGATAAGCCGGTTCCGGCGGATTACGACGGCGACGGACGAACCGACATCGGAGTTTTCCGACCGTCAA
>SXVE01000154.1 GCA_005790265.1 Acidobacteriota bacterium
AAGCACGCCGTTTTCAAACTCGGCGTTGGCGTTTTCGCTCGAAACGGTCGGCGGCAAAGTAAACGAACGCGTGAAACTTCCGTAGCTGCGCTCGACGCGATGAAAATTGTCCTGCGCGTCTTTTTTCTCGAATTTGCGCTCGCCGTGAATCGTCAAAACGTTGTTTTCAATCGAAATATTCACGTCTTCCGGCTTCATTCCCGGCAATTCGGCTTCGAGCACGATTTCGTTTTTGTTCTCGAAAATATCAACCTGCGGATTCCACGCGCCGCTCGAAAAACCTTCTTCCGAAACGGGTCGCGAATAATTCGTCATAAAAAGACGGTTCATTTCATCCTGCAAACTTCTCAGCTCGCGAAAAGGATCATATTTGATAACACTCATATTTTTCCTCCAAATAAAATGATTTTTGTTTATTTGACCAGTGATTATTGAAATCACTTAGTCGTAAATCATAATAAAATATGAGTGCGTCCTTGTCAAGTATTTTGATGAAGAAAAATTCGCTCTGACAAAAAATTTCAAATCGTGCTATTTATCGTTTTCAGATGACACTTTGCGCCGTTGTCGGTTATATTTAGTGTCGAATCATCTAAACCAAAGCCGAAAATTTCAACGCTTTAACCGAAATCAAAAATCGCGGCTGCTGATAAAAATGAAAATTCTTCGTGAGATTCTTTCGCCGCTCGTCGCGGTTGCGCTGGCTTTTGTTGTCGGTGCGATTATTATTCTGCTGATTAAAGATAATCCGTTTGAAACGTATCGTATTTTGCTCGCCAATTCGTTCGGCTCGGCGAAAGACATCGGCTACACGCTTTTTTACGCGACGCCGCTGATTTTTACCGGTTTGGCAGTTGCGGTCGCGTTTCGCTGCGGACTTTTTAACATCGGCGCGGAAGGTCAGCTTTACGTCGCGTCGTTTGCCACAGCGTGGGTCGGCATCAAATTCGGCGGCACGATAGTCGGCGACGTTGATTGGTCTTGGACGAGTTTGCCGAGCGTTTTGCTCGTTCCGCTTTGTATCATAACGGCAATGATTGCTGGCGGCATTTGGGGCGCGATTCCGGGAATTCTGCGCGCGCGATTCGGATCGAGCGAAGTGATTAACACGATTATGCTGAATTTTATCGGCATCGCGCTCGTCAGTTATTTCACGCAGTATCATTTCAAAAATCCCGGTCCGATTCTGGAAACCGCGCCGATTGGCAAAGCCGCCTGGATTCCGCAGCTACACGAATATTTTTCATTTATCCCGCCGGATGTGCCGCTCAATTTCGCTTTTTTGATCGCCGTTTTGATGTGCTTGATCGTTTACGTTTTTCTGTGGAAAACGAAATGGGGATTTGAGCTGCGCGCGGTCGGGCAAAACGCTTCGGCGGCGGAATACGGTGGCATTTCGCCGGGCAAACAGATTATCACAGCGATGACTTTTTCCGGCGCGCTCGCCGGAATGGTCGCGATTAACGAAGTTCTCGGTTATCGGCATAATTATTACGACGGATTCTCAGCCGAACTCGGATTTTTAGGCATCGCCGTCGCGCTTCTCGGCAGAAATCATCCGCTCGGCGTTTTCATCGCCGCGATATTTTTTGCGGTTTTAATGCGCGGCGAGATTTTCGTTGACGCTTTTACGCGCTACGTTTCCAAAGACATCGGCTTGATTTTGCAGGCGATCACGATTTTATTCGTCGCGTGTCTTCAAAAATATTCAAAACGGTAAACGCTCAACCGGCGCGACTTTTTAATCAATTAAACGTCTCGAAACGCGAGAATCCTTCGGCAAAATTTTTGTAATTTTTGTAATTATGAACGACACATTAAGTCTGGCAATTCTTGTCACCGTGTTTTTTTCCACGATTCGCCTTGCGACGCCGCTGATTTTTGCGGCGCTCGGCGGAATGTTTTCCGAGCGTTCCGGCATTATCAATATCGCGCTCGAAGGCTTGATGCTGACAGGCGCATTCACGGCGGCGGTCGCCACTTATGAATTAAACAGTCCTTATTTGGGATTGTTGTGCGGAATGCTCGCCGGCGGCTTCACCGCTTTGATTTACGCGATTGCCGTGATCAAATTTGAAGCCGATCAGGTCGTCGCGGGAACGGCGATTAATTTGCTGATGCTCGGTCTGCCGCAATTAATCAGCGGCGCGGTTTACGATTCGTCCGGTTCGACGCCGCAAATCGAAAAACAGTTTCTACTGCCCGAATTTTTTAACATCAATCTCGCGTCTCTGCTCGCTTTTTTGCTCATTCCCGTTTGCTGGTATGTTTTATATAAAACGCCGTTCGGTCTGCGTCTGCGCGCGGTCGGTGAAAATCCGGCAGCGGCTGACGCGGCGGGCGTCAACGTCATTAAGTTAAGATATTCCGCCGTTATCATCAGCGGAATTTTAGCGGCGGCGGGCGGCGCTTATTTATCAATCGGGCAATCGTCTCTGTTTACACGCGGAATGACGGCGGGACGCGGATTCATCGCGCTTGCCGCTCTGATTTTGGCAAAATGGCGACCCGTTCCGGTGTTGCTCGCGTGTCTGTTTTTCGGTTTTACCGAAGCATTGACGATTCCGCTCGCCAATTACCGTCTCGCCTCCGGCGAAAATATTCCGGTGCAGTTTGTCCAAATCATTCCGTATGTTTTGACGATTATCGTCCTCGCCGGTTTCATCGGCTTATCGCGCGCGCCGAAAGCGTTGGGAATTCCGTACAACAAAGAAAAATAAGAAGTGAAATTACCGGGTTGATTCTAACTTTAGGTTAAGCAGTTGATTGAGCGAAACTCCTTGCTGCAACGCTTCCAGAGCCAGTTGCCGGTGCATATACTCCGGCATTCGCAGCACTAATCTGCCGCTGAAAGAGCGTTTGCCGAACGGTTCGGGAATTGGTTCGTTCGATTCTTTTAGGTCTTTCAAAACGAATTCAACGACATTTTTAATCTCCGACATTGCGGCTTCCTGCGTTTCGCCGTGCGCCGCTAAAGACGGGAATTCGGCGACGCGCGCGACAAACGCATCGTCTTCTTCCGACCAGCCGACGCTGTAAAGATACTGTTCGATTTTCGGTAAACCCGTTGAATTATCTTTGCCGCTTTGTTTTTTCGTCGTCTTTTTCATCTTTGTTATCTCTTTCAATGTCTCTTAATTTCCGCAAAGCGCGAATAACTTGTTTGACTTGATAAGGTTTAGCGTAATTGCCTTTCTCTTTCTGCAAATTGATTCGCGGATCGCCCTCCCAAGGAGTTTTGAATATATGATGACTTCCGCTGATGCGATAGTTTCCAAAAAACTGCTCGCAAATTTTTAATAAATGCGAAAAACGAACCTTTCCTTCACTGCCCAGTAATTCGGCAATACGATTGCTAATAATATTAGCCATAAAGTTTGATTAAAAGTTTTGTAAAAACTAAAAAGGAAAGCGATTTTGAAAAGCAAAATAGTATCTCATGTAGTATCACTTGTCAAAATATTTTTATTACGTTTCCTCAATTCAAATGTTTATGGTAAAAAATAAGTCCTTTATGAACTACGAAAACGCGGTCGAAGCCGCTGAATTTATTAAATCCAAATATAGTAAAACCATAAAAACCGCGCTCGTTTTGGGCAGTGGACTTGGCGCGTTTGCCGACGAAATCGAGAACTCGGTGAAAATCCCGTATGAAGAAATTCCGCATTTTGCGCGTTCGACAGTTGAAGGACACGCCGGGCAGCTCGTTTTGGGCGAAATTGCGGGCGTTTCCGTCGCTGTTCAGCAGGGAAGATTTCATTTTTACGAAGGCTACGAAATGCCGCAGGTGATTTTTCCCGTGCGCACGTTCGGCGTGATGGGCGTCGAAAATCTGATTTTGACGAACGCGGCGGGGAGCGTGCAGACGAGTTTTAAGCCGGGCGATTTGATGCTGATTCGCGATCATTTGAATTTGATGGGCACAAATCCGCTGCGCGGCGCGAATGATGAAAGATTCGGCGCGCGTTTTCCCGATATGACCGAAGTTTACGATAAAGAATTTCAAGAAATCGTCAGCGAAGCGGCGAAAAATATCGCCGAAGAGCGATTGGCAGACGGCACGGACAAAGAACTTTCGCCGTTTTTGCGGCGCGGCGTTTATTGCGGTTTGTCGGGTCCGACTTATGAAACGCCTGCCGAAATTCATATGTTTCGGATGCTCGGCGCTGATGCCGTCGGCATGTCAACCGTGCCCGAAGCGATTGCCGCGCGACATCAGAAAATGCGCGTTTTGGGAATTTCCTGCATCACGAATATGGCGGCGGGCATCAGCGGCGACGTAATTCATCATGAAGAAGTGATGGAAACCGGCGCGCGAGTTGCCGGAATTTTTAAGGAACTCTTAAAAAGAACGATTGCAACAATCGTTTGATCTTCACCGTTTTCCTTTACTGATTACTATCTACTGATTACTATCTACTAACTTATGATTATTGGCATCTGCGGCGGAACAGGTTCGGGAAAAACGACGATTGCGCGAAAAATTATCGAATCGGTCGGACGGGAAAGCGTGATTTTGATCGAGCAGGATTCGTATTACCGAAATCTTGCTGATATGCCGCTCGACGAGCGGCATCAGGCGAATTTCGATCATCCCGATTCGATTGACAGCGAGATGCTGAGAAATCATTTGAAGCGTCTGCGCGCTGGCGATTCAATTGAAATGCCGGTTTATGATTTCGTTTCGCACACGCGCAGCGACCGCAGCGATCATATCGAACCGAAGCCGGTCGTCATCGTCGAAGGCATTTTGATTTTTTCCGAGCCGCGCATTTTGAGTCTTTTGGATGTCAGAGTTTTCGTTGACACGCCCGACGATATTCGTTTTATTCGCCGCCTTCAGCGCGACATTATCGAGCGCGGACGAACGACCGAATCGGTGATCGCCCAATATTATGCGACGGTTCGCCCGATGCATTTCGAGTTTGTCGAACCGTCGAAACGCAGCGCCGACATTATCATTCCCGAAGGCGGCAACCCGGAAATCGGCATCGAATTTTTGTGCGGCAAAATTCGCGAAGAAATCGGCAAACACCAGACGTCGGAAAAAGTCGTTTTGAATTGAATTTTGAATTAATAATATGAAAGATTTGATCGAACAAGCCCGCCAAGCGCGCGAAAACGCACACGCTCCTTTCTCGAATTTCAAAGTCGGTGCGGCGCTTTTGACCGAAAACGAAAAGATAATCACCGGCTGCAATATCGAAAACGCCAGTTACGGTTTAACGATGTGCGCCGAACGCACGGCGATTTTTAAGGCGATTTCCGAAGGCGAAACAAAATTTACACGGCTGGCAATCGTCGCCGACACCGAAAATTTAACGCCGCCGTGCGGCGCGTGCCGCCAAATTATCTGGGAATTCTGCGGCGATGTCGAAATTATTTTGTCGAACTTAAGCAGCAAAACCGAAACTTTTCAAATGAGCGAACTGTTGCCGAAAGCTTTCGACGCCGGTTTTTTGGAGAGTTAAATGCCTGTTCCTGACTTTCAAACAATGATGCTTCCGTTCTTGCGTCTGTCGCAAGATCAGCAAGAACACTCAACATCGGACGTTATTCTTTTTTTGGCTAATCATTACCAACTATCAGAAAACGAAATTGCCGAACAAATACCGAGCGGTTATCAAACCAAACTTCACAATCGAGTAAGTTGGATATTTGTTCATTTACAGCGAGCCGGATTAATTGAGAAAACCAGACGCGGATTTTACAAAATTACAAATCGTGGAAATGAATTGTTAGGTCGAAATCTCGCAAGAATTGACCTGAATACATTGAAACAGTTTCCTGAGTACGTTGAATTTAGAAAGGTAAAAAGGGCAAAAGAGACAAATGCAAATCCACAGGTTAGCGAAGATGAAGTAGACAAAACACCCGAAGAATCTTTGGAAATCGCATACCAAACGATTCAAAGCGCATTAGCCGCTGAAATTATTGAGAAAGTAAAATCATGCTCGCCTGCATTTTTTGAAAGATTAGTTGTCGAATTGCTTGTCAAAATGGGTTACGGCGGAACTTTGCAGGATGCAGGAAAAGCGGTTGGAAAAAGCGGCGACG
>SXVE01000155.1 GCA_005790265.1 Acidobacteriota bacterium
ATAAAATCATTGCATTCAATAATTACTTGTTCAAATCTTTCTTGCTTTTTTTCTTCCACACTTAAAGTCGCAAATTGGCGTCTCCGCGTCTCGGCGGTAAAAAAAATCTTTAACGATTCGTTATTTCATATTTTGTCTGACATTATTTGAGAAAGTCTTGGAATATTTTTGAAGTTACTTTTCAAGCGCGGTGATTTTTTCAATTCTTTTTTCGTGCCGTCCGCCCGCAAAATCCGCCGCGAACCACGCTTTGATGATGTTTGGGATTTCCGTTTCGGGAATGACGCGCGCGCCGATGGTCAAAACGTTCGCGTCGTTGTGTTCGCGCGCGAGCCGCGCCGTTTCCTGGTTCCACGCCTGCGCCGCGCGCACGCCGTCAATTTTGTTGGCGGCAATTGCGACGCCGATGCCGGAACCGCACACTAAAATTCCCTGTTCCGCCGCGCCGCTCGCTACCGCTTCGCCGACTTTACGCGCGAAATCCGGGTAATCAACCGAATCGAGCGAATATGTTCCTAAATCTTCGTATTGAATGCCGATTTCGTCGAGCGTTTTTTTTATTTTTTCCTTTTCCTCGAAACCGGCGTGATCCGATCCGAGCGCGATTTTTTTGTTCATTGATTTGATTTTTATCTTCGATGCGTCAATTTGATTTTCACTATCTGGCTTTCGGAAATTGTATTATTTTAACGGCGAATGCGCCAAAGGCGAAAGATTCTCGATTAGCTCACGCCGCATTTTGCTTTGTTTTTTGCTTTGTTTTTTACCGATTCGACCGACTTTAAATAAATATTACGGAAACGGCGATTTACAAAACCTCCGTCCGATACTCTACAATTAGAACGAGCGATGGTATTTTCAAAAAGCCTGACAACCAAAGAAGTCGCGCGCCTGTGCCGCGTTAGCGACGCCACCGTTAAACGGTGGGAAGAAGCCGGCGTGCTTCAATCGGAACGCACCAACGGCGGGCATCGTCGTTTTCGCGCGGCTGAAGTTGCTCGATTTCAGCGCGCGCAAAATCCCGGCACCAAAATATCAAACGGCGGAAAACCGTCGGTTAAAACCAAATCGCGCAACGAAATCAGCTTGCCTTCCGGCTCGTCGTTATTTCATTCGCTGATTACCGGCGACGAAGAAGAAGCCGCCGATTTTATGATCGGCGCTTTTCTGCACGGCACGACGCTGACGAAACTTTTCGACGAAATGCTTTGTCCGGCAATGCATCAAATCGGAAATTTGTGGTTTAAAGGCGAATTGACCGTAGCGCAGGAACATCTGGCGACGCGTACGGCGCACAATGCGATTTTTCGTCTGCGGCAGCTGCTGCCGATTCCAGAAACGAGCGGCAGATTGGCGATGTGCTGCGGCGTCGAAGGCGATTTTCACGAATTGCCGACGTGTCTGGCGCAGACGACGATGGAAAACAGCGGTTGGGAAGTCGTCAATTTCGGCGCGAATATGCCGCTTTATTCATTAGCGGAAGAAGCCGTGCGAAATTTGCCCGGCGTCATCTGCATTTCCGCGACGATTTTGACCGACATCGAACGCTTCGTGCGCGACTACAAAGAATTTCGCGAACGAATCAGCAAACACAAAACTCAGGTCATTATCGGCGGAAGAGCGTTTTGCGACGAAGAAGTGCGCCGCCGCATTCCCGCTGAAAATTACGCCGTATCTTTCAGTGAGGTCAGCAATTTTTTGCAAACGATTATCCATTAAAAGGTGTGCGTGTTTCCTATAAATTCGGACGATGCGCCGTCTTTTGAGCAAATTCGATTTTTTGCCGAGTTAACAACTCGCCTTTGCGATTTCGTAAAAGTTTTACATTGCGCGACGATGCAGGCGAATAACATTTTCGGCAACGATTCGCCGCCGCCGACACATCTATCTTGTTTGATCCAAACAAAGCGTTTATAATTTCGACAGTTTTTGAGCCGACACCATGAAATCCAGCGCCAAGATAATTTTTCTCTTTATAATTTTGTGGATTTGTCCGTATTTGGCGGCGGCGCAGGATTTTTTGCCGGAATTGGTCAAACGCGTCAAACCGTCAGCCGTGGCAATTGAAACTTTCGATGCGCGCGGCAAAACGCTTTCGCGCGGCAGCGGTTTTTTCGTCGCCGCCGACCGAATTATTACCAATCGTCACGTCATCGAAAAATCAAGCCGCGTTGAAGTTCATCTGCTCGACGGCAAAAAGTTCACGGCGAAAGGCGTGATTGCGATTGACGGCGAAGGCGATTTGGCGATTTTGCAAATTGATGCGCCGCCGTCGCTCGCCGCCGCGCCGCTGCCGATTCTGCGCACGGTTCCGCAGGAAGGCGAATCAATCGTCGTCATCGGCAATCCGTTCGGACTCGAAGGCTCGGTGTCGAACGGCATCGTTTCCGCCGTGCGGGAAATTTCCGGCTACGGCAAAATCATTCAAATAACCGCGCCGATTTCGCCCGGATCGAGCGGTTCGCCGGTCGTTAATATGTACGGGCAAGTGATTGGCGTCGCAACTTTGCAGGCGGCGGAAGGTCAGAGCTTGAATTTCGCCGTTCCGTCAGAAAGAATTTCGCAGTTAAAAATCGGCGAACTGCAAACTTTTGCCGCGCTCAACATTTCCTCAGCGCAGAACAAACGCGCGGCGGCGCAAAGTTTTTATTCGCAGGGTTTGGGAATTTTGTCGCGCGACGACTTTGCTAAAGCTTTGCCATTTTTTGAGAAAGCGGCGGAAACCGATCCGACTTACGCCGAAGCGTGGTATCAAACCGGATTTTGTTACGGAATGCTCGGTCGCCACAACGAAGCCTTAAAAGCATCGAGACAAGCGGCGAAACTCAGACCGAATTGGGCGGAAACTTTCGTCAATATCGGCGCGTCGAGTTTCGCGCTCGGACAATATAAAGACGCGGCGGACGCTTATCGAACGGCGACGCGGCTCGACGAAACGAATGCCGAATCGCAGTATGCGCTCGGTTTGAGTCTCGGCAAATTAAATCGCGGCGACGAAGAAATTCTGGCATACAAACGCGCCGTCGCCATTCGTCCGGATCACGCCGGAGCCATCGAAAAAATGGGCGCGGCTTACTTCAAACAAAAACGATTTCCCGAAGCGATTCAGTCGTTTGAACAGTTAAAAATCTACAAGCCCGATTCAAAAACTTACAACCAGCTTGGCGAAAGCTATCTCGAAAGCGGCAAAGCGCAGGAAAGCGTCGAAGCCTTTAACAATGCCATCGGTTACAATCCTGATTACGAAGCCGCGCGCTACAATTTAGGGCGCGCTTACCTAAAAATCGGCGACCGCGATGCGGCAAATGTGCAGTACGAAATCCTCAAAAACTACAAATCCGACTGGGCTGATCGACTCTACGTTTTGCTGAATCCGTAAGAAAAGTTGGCAGGAAGTTGCAGAGTTCCAGAAAGTTCCAGGTAGTAAAAGACAACTGATTCTTCTTCTTTCTTCAAACTATCTGGAACTTTCTATTAACTTCCTGCAACTTCCTGCCAACTTTTTCCATCAGCTTTCTTGCCGCCGATTGATCAAGCTTGCCGAAAATCCTGCGCCGAAGCCGTTGTCAATGTTGACGACCGAAACGTTGGATGAGCACGAATTGAGCATTCCGAGCAGCGCGGCGATGCCGCCGAAGCTCGCGCCGTAGCCGATTGAAGTCGGAACGGCGATGACCGGAACTTTGACCAGACCGCCGACGACCGACGGCAGAGCGCCTTCCATTCCGGCGACGACAACGACGACGCGCGCCGACTGCAAAACTTCCCTTTCCGATAAAATGCGGTGAAGTCCGGCAACGCCCGCGTCCCAGATTCTATTAACGCGATTGCCCATCGTTTCCGCCGTTAAAGCGGCTTCTTCGGCAACCGGAATATCGCTCGTTCCGGCTGTCACGACCGCAATTTCGCCAGCGCCGAGTTCGGTTTTGTCGCGAAAAAGGCGAATGATTTTCGCGTCTTCGTGCCATTCGGCGTCGGTTTGAACGTTGCGAATCTCGCCGAAAACTTCGGCATTGGTGCGCGTAATCAAAACGTTCGGCGCGCGCTGCGCTACTTTTTCAAAAATGGCGACGGTTTGCTCGCGCGTTTTTCCTTGTCCGAAAATAACTTCGGGAAAACCCTGGCGCGCGGCGCGCGCGTGATCAACTCGCGCGTAGCCGATGTTTTCATAAGATAGATTTTTGATTTTCGCAGCGGCATCGGCGGTGGAAATTTCATTTTCGGCGTAAGCCTTGAGAATTTCCTCGATTTCAAATGTGTTCATAAAATAATTTTACTTGGACAAGCAATTTAAAACAAAAAAACGGCGAGATAAATCTCGCCGTTCAAAACCATTTTTTAGAAGTCTTCAAAACTTTTACATTACTAAACCGACATATTTGTAAGAAACGCATATTTTGTGAAATGTCCAAACCATTGCTCGGTGGTTGAAAACATTTAATAAAACTTCATCTCTTAAAATTTTCGGCTTTCTTAACATAATTAAATATTTACTAATCTCAACGTTTAATAAAACACAGCAATTTGAATGCCATTAACTAAAAATTCAAAAAAACCTGTAAATGCGTTTGCTTTCACTTCCGAAACTGTTTTTTCTTGATTCCTCATTACTACGGCGACATTTAATTTATTCGTTTTGGTGAGCAAACGATATTTCTGTTGCACGAAATCAATACAAAGCCGTTTTTGCCAAAAGACAATTCCCGAGTGAAAATGCTAAAGTTATTGTTAAAAATATGGAATTGACAGTTGCGATCACGGGAGCATCAGGAACCGTTTATGCTTACCGAACTCTCCAGCTTTTAGTCGCGAGCGGCGTGGTGAAAACGATAAATTTGATTATGTCGGGCGTCGCGCCGACGGTCGCGCAAGTAGAAACGGGCGCGAATATTCGCGAGCCGAACGCGGAAAAAATCAATGAGTGGCTCGGCTTAGAAAAAGATTCAAAAATTGTTCGATTTTGGCGGCTCGATAATCTGGCGGCAAAACCGGCTTCCGGCTCGAACAAACAGGCGGGAATGATTATCGTGCCGTGTTCGATGGGAACGCTCGGCGCAATCGCTTCTGGCGCGGGCACAAATTTGATTCATCGCGCGGCGGACGTAACCTTGAAAGAAAATCGTAAATTAGTCATCGTTCCGCGCGAAACGCCGTACAACGCGATTCATTTGGAAAATATGCTCAAATTGTCGCGCGTCGGAGCAACAATTCTCCCGGCTAGTCCCGGTTTTTATCATCGCCCGCAAACGATTGACGAACTCGTCAGCCATTTGTGTTTTCGTATTCTCGACCAGTTCGACATTCCGCATTCGCGCAAAACGCAGTGGACGGGCGAGGAAGTGAGAGAAAGTGAACAGTGAGCAGTATGCAGTGAGCAGTGAGCAGTGTAAATAGAAATGATAAGCACTTTCTTTTGACTTGCTCACTGCTTACCGCTCACTGTTCTATAAAAATCTATGAAAAATACGGTCGAAAGATTTTCCAATCGTGTTGAAAACTACGTCAAATATCGTCCTGATTATCCGCCGGAAGTGCTGGATTTGTTTCGCGATGAAATGAATCTGCACGAAGATTCAATCGTCGCCGACGTCGGCGCGGGAACGGGAATTTCCGCGCGAATGTTTCTCGCAAACGGCAACCGAGTTTACGCCGTCGAACCGAACGCGGCGATGCGCGAGGCGGCGCAGAATTACCTAAAGGATTTTTCGCAGCTCGAAATTGTTGACGGAACTGCGGAGAACACGAATTTGCCCGACGATTCGGTTGATTTCGTTATTGCGGCGCAGGCGTTTCACTGGTTTGACTGGCAAAAAACCAACGTCGAATTCAAGCGAATCCTGCGCGAAAACGGTTACGCCGCGCTGATCTGGAACGAGCGTTTGCTCGAGGCGAACGATTTTCTGCGCGAATACGAAGCGATTTTGAAAAAATTCGGCACCGATTACGATCAAACGCGCCACGATAATATTGAAGAAAAGGTTTTGCGCGAATTTTTTCGGGCGGAATTTCGGCGCAAAACCTTTTCCAACGTGCAAACCGTTGATTTTGACGGCTTAAAAGGCAGAGTTTTGTCGTCGTCTTATATGCCGTCGGAGGAAAGCGCGAATTTCGATCCGATGGTGAATGAATTGCAGCGCGTCTTTGCCAAATACGCTGAAAACGGTAAAATACAGATTCTATACGATACAAATGTTTTCTACACCCGATTTTGATTTATGGAAGTTACGAGTAAACCTGCAACCAAAACGATAACAGTCGCGCATTCGCCCGATTCGGACGATGCTTTTATGTTTTACGGTCTGGCGACGAACAAGCTGGAAACCGACGGATTGAAATTTGAACATACGCTGAAAGATATTCAAACGCTGAACGAAGACGCGAAAAACGGCGTTTACGACGTAACGGCGATCAGCTTTCACGCCTATGCGTATATTGACGATAAATACGCGCTGCTGCCGCACGGCGCGAGCATCGGCGACAAATACGGTCCGATTGTCGTCTCAAAAGACCCGCGCAAACCGGAAGAAATCGGGACGATGAAAATCGCTGTTCCCGGCGAATTGACCAGCGCGTTCCTCGCTTTGCGCATTTACAATCAGGATTTTGAATACGTTGTCGTTCCGTTCGACGAAATTATTGATTACGTGCAAAAAGGCAAAGCCGACGCCGGACTGCTTATTCACGAAGGTCAGCTTTTTTACAAACAGATGGGACTTAGCAAAGTCTTGGATTTAGGCGAATGGTGGCACGAGCAAACCGGTCTGCCGCTGCCGATGGGCGGAAACGTCATTCGGCGCGATCTCGGCGAAGATTTAATGCGCAAAGTTTCGCAGATTCTGCACAAAAGCATTAAATATTCGCTCGACAACCGCGAAGACGCGCTCGCCTACGCGATGCAGTTTGCCCGCGATATGCCGACCGAACTCGCCGACCGTTTCGTCGGAATGTGGGTCAACGAATTAACGCTCGATTACGGCGACCGCGGACGCGAAGGCGTCAAACGTCTGCTCGAAGCCGGTTACGAAAAAGGAATTATTCCGCACCGCGTCGAAGTAAACTTCGTTGATTAACTTTTTTGATGAACAATCTGATTTTTCGCCCGGAAAAAGCGCGCCGCTAAATTATTCAGCGGCGCGCTTTTTTTTGATTTTTAACAGAAGAAATCAAACTCTTTTTCGGTGCCGCGCATCTATTTGCTAGCTTCTACAATGAAAAAAATTATGAAAAAGACGCGAATTTTTTTATTTATACTGACCGTTTTCTGTATTTCGTCAATCAACCTGCCGGCGCAAACATCGAACATCGCCAAGAGCAATATGAGTCAGGCGGAAATTGACCGAATCGTCAAAAAATTTACCGACAACGAAGCCGCTTTCCGCAACGCTTTGACCAATTACGTTTTCAATCGGAGCGCGACGGTGCAAACCATCGGAATGGGCGGTCAGGTAACGGGCACTTATCGGCGAGATTCTTTTATGAATCTGACTGAAGACGGCAGACGATTTGAACGCATCAATTTTTTCCCGATTTCGACTTTAACGGAAATCACCGTCACGCCCGAAGATTTGGAAGATTTGGGAGGCGTTAATCCATTTGCGTTAGAGCCTTCGGCAATTAACCTCTACAATATTTCGTATCTCGGCAAAGAAAAAATTGACGAGCTGAACCTGCACGTTTTTGAAGTGACGCCGAAAGTCATCCCCGACCCGAAAAAATCCAAGCTAAGATTGTTTACCGGCAGAATTTGGGTTGACGATCAGGATTTTATGATCGTTAAATCGAAAGGAAAAGCTGTTCCCGAGACTAAACAGAGCAAATATCCGATTGTCGAAACGTGGCGCGAAAATATTGACGGAAAATATTGGTTTCCTTCGTATATCGCTTCGGATGACGAGCTTGTTTTTGACAGCGGACAAGCAGTGAAATTAAGAATGCGCGTTAAATATAACAACTATAAACAAGGCACAAGCGACGTGAAGATTTTGGACGACGATGTGGTCGTTGATGAAACTCCGAAACCTGCGCCGACTTCGACGCCGAAAAAACCGTAATATTTTAATATTTAATTGAAAACGGAAAGTGGAAAATAAAGAGCAATTTGTTTTGCTTTTTAATTTTCCACTTTCCATTTTCAATTATTTCCCCAGTTCTTCCGCAATCGCCGCGCGCGTTTTGATTAATAAATCCGGCAAATCCTGCTCGATTGTTTTTCCGCGCGTTTCAATCGGCGGCAGTAAAACGATTTCCATTGTGCCGGGATTAGCGACGCCGGTTTTTTTGCCCATTAAATAATCGGTGTTTTTGATGGCGACCGGCACGATTGCCGCGCCGGTTTGGATGGCGACGTGAAACGCGCCTTTTTTAAACGGCAAAAGCTCGCCGGGCATCGCGCGCGTACCTTCGGCGAAAATGCCGAACGAATAACCGCCGTCAACCGTGCGCCGCACTTTTTCCATCGTCTGCTTGGCGCGTTCGGGATTTGAGCGGTCAATCGCGACGAAATCAATAAACTGCATTCCTGTTCCTAAAACCGGAACTTTCAAAACTTCCTTTTTGGCGATCAAACCGATGCGTTTTCCGGCGTAAGCGAACAAGGCGGTCGTATCAATATACGAACGATGATTAGCGACGAAAATATACGATTTGTTTTCTTCCAGATTTTCCTTGCCCGAAACTTTCACTTTGATTCCCGACCAGCGAATCCACGCTTTTGAACCCCAAACGCAGAGACGGTAAATTTTCATTCGCCGATTCAATAACTGTAAAACGATCATCGCCGGCAGCGCGCCGAACAAAAGCAAAATTCCGGCGAGCGCTAAACTCCACCAATAACGCAGTTTGCCCGCGAAACTAGATTTGTTAGACTCTTTGACGGGAAACGTCAATTTTACATTTTCGCTGATCGCTTCGAGAGGAAAATTCTGCATGAAAATCAGTTTAAGATTAAACCGTCAAAGTTCAAAATTCGCTTGCAAATCTTTCAATAATTTACGTTCGTCGGCGCTCGCCGCCGTTTTTGTCGCGCTGTTTGCCGCTTCAATTTTCGCGCAAAAAGCGCCGCCGTCGCCGCAATCGGTTTTAGGTTTTCAGCCAACCGACGATAAAACCGTCGCCGATTGGTCGCAGATCACCGATTATTTTCAAAAACTCGACCAATCGAGCGACAAAGTAAAAGTGCAGCAAATCGGCGTCTCGACCAACGGCAAACCGATGATCGTCGCGTTTATTTCGTCCGCCGATAACATCAAAAACCTCGAAAAATATCGAAAAATCAATCAGCAGTTGGCGAATCCGAACGTTGTTACAATTCAAACCGAGCCGAACAACGCGGTTGAAAATTTAATCAATCAAGGCAAAACCATCATTTCGATTTCATGTTCGATTCACGCGACCGAAGTCGTC
>SXVE01000156.1 GCA_005790265.1 Acidobacteriota bacterium
GCCGCGCGCGTCAACGTGTCCTTGCACAATGTGTCCGCCGAGCCGCGTCGAAGGCGTGACGGCGCGTTCCAAATTGACGACCGAACCGACTTTTAATTGTCCGAGCGTCGACTTATTAAGAGTTTCATCCGAAACATCAGCGGCGAAATCGCCGGTTTTAATGTCAATCGCCGTCAGACAAACGCCGTTAACCGCAATCGAATCGCCTTCTTTCGTGTCTTCGGTCACAACGCGCGCCGCAATCCTCATTTTCGCGCCGCTCGCGTGTTTTTCAATCGCCGCAATTTTTCCGGTTTCTTCAATGATTCCTGTAAACATTTTTTAATATTATAAAAGCTTAGTCATTTAAGACGGAGCGTTTTTAGACAAACAAATTTATAAAATAGTTTATCATTCGGCAGTCGGCGGTAAAAGCAGTGTGCGAAAGCATTTTTTGGTGCTGTTTGGCTTGTTCGTAAAAAGTTTTCGGCGCGCCGGTGATTTCTCGTTTTGGACTGAGATGTAAAGCGGATTCGGTCGCTGTTAGACAAAACGGAACCGGACAATATAAATTTAGACAAAACAAAATCCGGGCAATATAAATTGCTGATACGAAATGTTTTGTGTGAATCGGGGAAAAAGCAAAGTTGGCGCGTTCACAGAACTGGAAGATGAAAAGAGAAAAAACAAGCGAATTGAAAATGGTTGATATTCACGATATCAGAAATATTAATCAAACGGTTTTACTGCATCTGATTCGGGAGCAACAGCCGATTTCGCGTTCGGAAATCGCCAAAATCACGGGTTTGCGACCGGGCACGATTTCTTCGATTGTCAACCGTTTGATTCGCAAAAACGTCATTTACGAAGGCGCCGAAGGTCCTTCGAGCGGCGGGCGCAAACCGACTTATTTGTATATCAACGGCGAAAACGCGTATGTGCTGGCGATTGACATCGGCGTTCACGAAACGGTTTACGCCGTCAGCGATTTTAACGGGCGCATTTTGAAACAAAAAGCCATCGTTACCGAAGGCAAACCGCAGGAATTTTTGAAAAAATTGGCGGCGGAAATCGAAAAAACGATCAAAACCGATTATCCGCGCGTCAATTTCGCCGGCGTCGGCGTCAGCGTTCCCGGTTTGATCCGGCGCGAGACGGGCGAGGTCGCCGTTTCGCCGAATCTCGAATGGAACAATTTGCCGGTCAAAACGATTCTCGAAAAGCATTTAGAGCTTCCGGTTTACGTCGAAAACGATGCGAACGCCGCCGCGTTTTCCGAACTTTGGTACGGTCCGCTCGATGAAATCAAAGTCAAAACTCTGCTTTATATTTTGGTCGTGGACGGACTCGGAACCGGCTTGATTATCAACGGCGAATTGCACGTCGGCTCGCAAATCGGTTTGGGCGGTTTCGGGCATATGTGCATCGAACCGAACGGCGAAGTTTGTTCGTGCGGGCGCAAAGGCTGCTGGGAAACGCTCGCGTCGGAAAGCGCGACGATTGCGCGTTATCACCGTTTGATGAACAACAAAAACGATTCGATTGCGACTTCGATCACCGACATTATCGCGCAGGCGAATCGCGGCGACGAAAAAGCCATCGCGTCTCTAAAAGCGACGGCGGAATATCTCGGCGAAGGCATCGCCAGCCTCGCTCACGGTTTAAGCCCGGAAATTATTGTCATCGGCGGCGACATCGCGACCGCGTGGAACTTGATCGGACCGATTATTAAAGGAAAAGTAAAAAGCCGTTATCTGATTCCGTCGGTCGCCAAAATTGACATTCGACCGGCGAGCGTCCAGCATCCGAGTTTGTTCGGCGCGATTCCGATTGCGCTGCAAAATTTCTTTTAAGCTAAAAAATAAGTCAAAAAAACTGTGGTTTTGCCGCAGCAAAACAGGATTTTTGGTTGTTTCGACAAACGACTGAGAAACGTCGGTTAACCACTCACAAAATTTATTGCTTCGGCAGCGAAAGCTTTTTCAAAGCCATTAAAAATCGCCGTTTCTGATTAGTCAAAGCGCATTGCCAAAGCATCTTTCCACGGGTAAATCAATAAACCGAAAAAGTTAAATCAAAGTTAAATTAGCGTTGACAAAAAAATGAAGCGATGTTACAAATTACTTATTCATCGGTGGAAATAAAGTTTTAATCGTCTGTTTTGCCGGTAATAATCCTTTCCATAAAATCATTTTATTCATTGCTTTCAGGCAATTTAATTGAATCTTGTAACTCGAGTTTACTTTTACTTAGCCGAAAACTAAGAAGGATCAATATGCAACTTTCGGTTCTTGATCAAATCATTGTCGTCGTTTATTTAGCCGCGATTATGAGCATCGGTTTTGCGATGAAGCGTAAAGCGGCGAAGGGAATGTCGTCGTACTTTCTCGGCGGTCGGCAACTGCCTTGGTGGGCGCTGGCGATGTCGGGTTCGTCGTCATATTTCGATATTACCGGCACGATGTGGATCGTTTCGACATTTATCGCGCTCGGGCTGAAAGGAATGTGGGTTCATTGGCTCTGGGGCTTTCCGATCACGGCGTTTTATTTGGCTTATATGGGCAAATGGATTCGGCGTTCGGACGCGATGACCGGTGCAGAATGGATGAAAACGCGTTTCGGCGCGGGCAAAGCCGGAGACATCGCGCGCCTTTCCTACACTTTGTTCGCCGTGCTAACAATTTCGGCGCTGCTCGGTTATTCGGCAATCGGAATGGGCAAATTCGGCGCGATTTTTCTGCCGTTTTCGCCAAACGTCTGCGCGCTTTTGATTTTGGGCGTGACCGGACTTTATGTGATTTTAGGCGGATTTCACGGCATCGTGCGCGTCGAGATTGTGCAGACGATTGTTTTGAGCGCGGGCGCGATTGTCTTTTCGATTATCGGTTATCTGCATTTTGATCAGGCGGCGTTCGCGTCGAAAATTCCGGCGAGCTGGAACGATATTATGCCTTCGATTAGACCGGAAGCGTTTCAGGGATTAGTTTCAGGCGGCACGGATTATTCGTTTTTCGGCGCATTGGTCGCAGTTTGGGTAGCGAAAGGTTTGCTTTTATGTTTAAGCGGACCCGAACAACTCTATGATTTTCAGCGTTTTCTCGCGGCGAAAGACGAACGCGACGCTTCAAAATTGGGCGCGTTGTGGGGCGCGATTCATACGGTGCGCTGGTGTTTTGCGATGGCGATTGCGGTGATGGCGATTATGGGCATCGGCAATCTCGCGCTCGATGAAAAATTGCGCGCCGATCCGGAAACGGCTCTGCCGCTGATTATCGGTTCGATGTTGCCGGTCGGACTCGTCGGATTTATGCTCGCCGCTTTGCTTTCTGGATTTCTAGCAACTTTCAGCTCGACCGTCAACGGCGGCGCGGCTTATCTCGTCAAAGACGTTTATCAGCGCTACATCAATCCGCAGGCAAGCGACAAAACTTTGATTCGCGCCAGTTACGTTTCGTCGGCACTTTTAATCGTCACCGGCTTGGTAATTTCTTATTTCGGAACTTCGATTAACACCGCGTTTCTCTGGATTTTCGGAACGCTCGCCGCCGGAATTTTGCCGCCGAACGTTTTGCGCTGGTATTGGTGGCGCTTGAACGGACAAGGTTACGCTGCCGGAGTTTTCGGCGGAATGGCGCTGTCGCTCGGACAGGTTTTTCTCGAACAGACGGAAATTATCCAGCCGCTTCCGCTTTATATCGGTTTTCCGGTGATCGCGATTGCTTCGACGTTAATTACGATTGTCGTTTCCTTGCTGACGCAGCCGACCGACATCGAAACTTTGAAAAACTTTTACCGCAAAGTTCAGCCCGCCGGAGCTTGGAAACCGGCGAAAAACGCGGTTTTGGCGGACACGCCCGATTTCAAAAAACAATCGCCGTTTTCGCTTGATTTGCTGAACACGATTATTTCATTAATCGGCATCACGGCGCTGTATGTTTCGATGCTGTATTTGATTTTGCATCACCTCGAAATCGGTTTTACGCTGCTCGGAATTACGCTTGTAACCGTCATTATTCTTTATTTTACGTGGTATAAAACGCTGCCGCCGCCCGCGCCGATGCCTTCGGAAGACGCGGAAAATTTCGAGGAACGAACCGACGAGCTTTCACCGAAAACTGTTTAGGAGAATTTATGAGATTTGACGAAAAAACCGTCATCGTCACCGGCGGCGCGCTCGGAATCGGCAAAGCCGCCTGCGAAATCTTCGCCGAACGCGGCGCAAGCGTCGCCATTTTCGATTGGGACGAAAAAGCCGGAAACGAAACTTGCGATGAAATTGTCAAAAAAGGCGGACGCGCGATTTATGAAAAAGTAAACGTCGCCGATTACGAAGCCGTTAAACGCGCCGTCGAAAAAACACACGAAACTTTCGGCGCGATCAATTCGCTCGCCGTCAGCGCCGGAATTCAGCGTTACGGCACGGCACTTTCGACCGACGACGCGCAGTGGGAAGAAGTTTTAAACGTGAATTTAAAAGGCGCGTGGAACGCCGCCAAAGCTGTCATTCCGTTTTTGCAGGAAGCGGGCGGCGGCTCAATCGTCAATGTTTCGAGCGTGCAGGCGCTCGCCAGCCAGCAGAACGTTTTGGCTTACACGATCAGCAAACACGGTCTGCTCGGTTTAACGCGCTCGATGGCGATGGATTTTGCGAAAGATAATATTCGCGTCAACTGCGTTTGTCCGGGAACGGTTGACACGCCGATGCTCAAATGGGCGGCGTCGCTCGACCCGAATCCGCAATCGGTTTACGACGCGTGCAATCAAATGCATCCGCTCGGACGAATTGCGCAGCCGCGCGAAATCGCCGAAGTCGTCGCATTTTTGGCGCACGAAAGTTCGTCGTTCGTCACCGGCGCGATCTGGACGGTTGACGGCGGACTTTTAACGCAGATCGGCGGCGTGCCGCGAACGGAATAAGATCGATTACGAATTACGAATTTCAAATTACGAGTTATAAATTGAGGAAATTATGAGTCAGACAGCAGTAACGGAAGAAAATCATTCGCTTGTGACGGAATATAATCCGCCGCC
>SXVE01000157.1 GCA_005790265.1 Acidobacteriota bacterium
CAACTTTGACGCACTCGGCTTTCGTCACTCCAATCGCTTCGCTGATTTTCTCTTTTTCCGCGACCGCCGCATTTTTCGCTGTTTCCGGCTCGGATTTAACATTTGCATTGCCGACAAACGCTGCGCCAGCTTGCGGCTGCGCTTGGTTAACTGCGGGCGTTGCGGTTTTCTCAACCGACGAACACGCCGCGCACAGCAAAAAACTCAAAACGTAAATGCAGACAATTTTCCTCATTGAAAATCCTTTCAATTTAATTTACAAAGCAACATCTGATTTAACTTTTTTTGAGTGTTTAGTCAACAAAGCCAAAAATAAAAGCCGCAAACTCGCCGCAATGAATATGAAAATCAAATTTCCGCATTCACTGCCGAAAAGTTTGCGGCTCAAACTTATCAAATCGAACGCTTATTCGCCGTGATGATCGTCCAAATGACTCAAACCCGATTGCGCCGCCGCTTTTCCGGCGTGCGTCCATCCGCGGCGAACGGTTACGCCGCTGGCATTTGCGCTTGGAACGTAATCGTTGTCAAGAAACATATTTCTGCTCGCATCGAAAACGGCGAGTTGCGGCGTTTGGTTGAGCGGCGCAGCGTGATACGCCATTTCTTTTGAGGCGCGCGCCATAAATGCTTCGATTTCCGACATTTTGCGCGGCAGATTTTTCGTCATCCATTCGGCTCCGGTCGCCGTCACTAAAATATCGTCTTCGATTCTGACGCCGATATTTTTATATTTCTCGAAATTCGGTCGAACTTTCGCGACGAAACTTTGCCATTCGGCGTTTTTTGGCAGATATTCGAGCGCGTCTTCGCGCACGTAAATGCCCGGCTCGTTCGTGAAAACCATTCCGGCGGCGAACGGTTTGCCGTAAGCGCCGACATCGTGCACGTTCATTCCGAGCCAGTGTCCGAGACCGTGCATATAATAAACGCGGTGCTGATCCGAGTTGACATCCGTAATCAAACCGAGCTTAAACAAACCGTTTTTAATCACCGCGTCCGCCGCGTCGCTGATTTGTTTGAAATTCGCGCCCGGTTTGGTCGCGCGCATCGCCGCTTCCTGCGCGTCGTAAACGATTTGATAGATTGCGGCTTGTTCCTTTGAAAATTTGCCGTTGACCGGATACGTTCGGGTCACGTCCGCCGTGTAATGATCGTATTCCGCGCCGACGTCCATCAGCATCAATTCGCCGGATTTGACCGGACTTTGCGATTCGACGTAGTGCAAAGTCGTCGCGTTCGCGCCGCAACCGACGATGGACGGATAACCCCAGTAATCGGCGTTGCGGCGGCGGAACGTATATTCGACTTCCGCCTGAACTTCGTATTCGTGTTTCGCGCGTCCGACCATCGCCATCGAACGCATCTGCGCTTCGGTCGTGATGTCTATCGCGTGCTGCATCAATTTGAGTTCATACGCCGATTTGATGTGGCGCAGTTCGTCAACAATCGGGCGCGCGTTTTCGACTTTGTAACCCGAAAGCGTTTTGGAAAACTCGGATTCGCGTCCGAATTCGGCTTGTCCGTTGCGGTCGCGGTCGTTGAAAGGAAGCAGAAAGTAAGCGGTTTCGGCATTTAACGCGATGCTCGCGCCGTCTTTGCCGGTAAACGCTTTTTTGTCTTTCAAACTCTGCATAAACGTTTCGGTTTCCGCCGCGTCCACGATGTTTTTCACGCCGGAGATGCGCGTCGCTTCTTCGTTTGAATACATTTTGCCATTCCACGTTTCAAACTGCGGATTGCGTTTCGGCAAAAACAGATATTCCTGGTTGGAGTCGCCGGATTTCACGAGCACGAGCGTTGCGCCGCTTTGTTTGAGATTGGTCAAATAATACAGATTGTTTTCCTGACGATAATAAAAATCAACGTCGCCCGCATAATTCCGCGATTCGGCGGCGCGCAGCACGAAAATGCTGTTCGGTTTCATCTTTCTAAACACTCCGGCGCGGCGGCGCGCGAGTTCCGATTGGCGCTCGGCGTCGGAAAACTTCGGCGCGGGCGGCGTGATGCGTACGGCGCTGGCACGCGGCGTGTCGAAAGATGCGGCTGACGCGGGCGACGGTGCCGCCGACAGCAAAAATGCGGAAAGCGAAACGGAAACTAAGAATTTTTTCATTTATTTGACTCCAAAATTGATTTCTTTTGTGGCGACGTTGCCGAAAAAGTCCGCCGCCGCGACGCGCAAAACGTAATCGCCTTTTTCCGACGAGGCGGCGTCGAAAAAGTTTTCCTTGAAAGCGTCGCCGCTGACTTCGTTCGTCGCGATGTAATTGAAAATGGTTTCGGGCGTGTAACCCGACTGACTGCCGGCGGCGTAAACGAAGCGCGCGGCTGATTCGTCCGGCATTCTGGCGAATGAAATCGTCCAGCGCATTGCATCGAGCGGCGTTCGGTCGGCGCGCAAAATCTCGTAACCGATTTTATAAACGCCCAATCTGCGCCGCGAATTATTGCCGTCCATCTGATCGAAAGCGCGGACGACGATGCGCGTTTTGCCTTGCAGGTTAATACGCGCATTTTCTTTTGAAGTTTCAATCGGCTGCCAGCTTTCGTCAAAAAACGTGACTTTTTCGATCGTCGGCGCGACGTTATCGCCGATGCCGGGGAATTCAAGCGCGTCGAGCGCGTTCATCTCTGCGCCGGTTCTGCCCGCAATCAGATGAACGTGATTAAAAGCGTTTAGGGTTCCGATTGCTTCGCCCGCTCGGAAACGCGAGCCGCGCGGAATTCGCACGCCGGATAATTTGCCCGCGTCGCTGCGCTGAAATTGAAAACGCCGGTCGTCGTAAGTTACGCCGTTTTTGTCGCGCCCCAAACGAATGTGAATGTAGCCGATGGTCGGAAGCCGGACGAGTTCGCGTAGAGTTTCAAAGTTTTCCGCCGCCAGCGGTTTCAATACTTTCCCGTCGCGAATAAAACGCGCCGTTTCGCCGTAATTTCCGGCGATGTCGAGTCCGTTGTGAAACCAAACCGACTTGTTTGGCGTATTGACTTCGCCGCGCAGCTCGCCCAAAGTTCCGGCAACGTCGCGCGGATTGTTCGGCGGATCGTAAGTCCAGCGCGGCGGTGCCATCCGGCGAAATTCTTCGGGTTTATAGCGCAAATTTTCACGCTTTTCGTCGGTGATCGGTTCGCCGATTGCGCCGCTCGAAAAAACGCGAATTGTTTGATTTTCGCTGTCGGCGATGTATAAATTGCCGTCCGCGCCGATTGCCAAACCGCTCGGACGATTAAATTGCGCCGTTTTGATAGCGCCGTCGGCGTAACCGCGTTCTTCATCGGAAACGGTTTCGACAAACGGCAAACCGAGCGACCGAATCACGCGAATCGCGTTCCCGTCGGCGATGAAAATCGCGCCCGCATCGTTGATCGCGATGGCTGACGGAAAAACAAAATCCGCCTGGCTCAGTAATCCGTCTTTCAGAGTTCCGCCGCCGTTTCCGGCAAACGTCGCAACGTTGCCCGCCGCATCAATCGCTCTGATTCTTTTATTTCCGGTGTCGGCGACGAGAATTCGCCCGTTTTTTAATACGGCGAGATTAACCGGCGTGTCGAATCGCGCCCGCGCGCCCGCATCGTCGGCGAAACCTTTTGCGCCGCCCGCGAGCGTGGAAACTTGTCCGTTTTCGATAAGGCGAATGCGGTCGTTATACGTGTCGGCGACGTAGATTTTATTCTCGAAAACCGCAATGCCGACGGGCGCGTTAAACAGCGCCGCGTTCGCCGCGCCGTCCGCGTAGCCCGATTGATTCTCGACGCCCGCCACCGTTTCCGTTTCGCCCGTCAGCTTGACGCGTTTGATCGTATGCGTTCCGGCGTCGGCGACGAGCAGATCGCCGTTTGCGTCGAAAACGATTTGCGACGGCGTATCGAGCCGGTCGGAAACAACCGACATCGCGCCGTTCGCGCCGAGCTTCCAGATTTTCCCCTGTTCGCCGTCGGACACGAACGTTTCGCCCGCGCGCGCGGCGATGCCGAACGGTTCGCCGAATCTTTCATTCAAACCGGCGAACGTTGCGGCGGCGGAAATCGGCTGGCGTTCCGGCGCGATTGAATTGCAGGCGGCAGTAAACAGCGCCGCACAAACAGCGGCGAACAGCATCATCGAATTGGCGAAGCGAAAAAAACAGCGGTGATTCATCGGATTTCTCTAACCAAATTACAACACAGTTTCGCTCGCCGACAAATCAGCAGGTTTCGCGTCGAGCGCGGCGGCGTTCGACCAATAAATTAAATATTTCGCGTGCGGCGCGGCAAATTTATGCAAACAGGGCGAATATTTGCTATTATCACGACACGCAAACGATCTAAAATTTTTATCGAAGGGAAGGAAAAAAGTTATGTTTTCTTTACAGGATTTACTCGGACAGCAGCAGGGCACGCAGGCGGTTGAAGAAATCAGCAGTCAGGTCGGCGCAAACCCGACGGACGTTAATTCGGTCGTGCAGATGGCTTTGCCGATGATCTTAAACGGCTTGGCAAACAACGCGCGCACGCCCGAAGGCGCGCAGTCGCTCAACAACGCGCTCGAACAGGATCACAGCGGCGGACTGCTCGACAACTTGGGCGGTCTCGGCGGCTTAATTTTCGGCGGCAATCAATCAAGCGCGCCGATTCCGTCCCGACAAACCGACGCGGGCGGCATTCTCGGACATATTTTCGGCAACAATCAGGGACAAGTCGCCAATCAAGTGAGCCGCAACAGCGGTCTCGACATCGGTCAGGTGTCACAGATTCTGATGTTTCTCGCGCCGCTCGTGATGGCTTACCTCGGACGCCAGAAACAACAGCAGGGACTTGATTCGGACGGGCTTTCCGGTTATCTCGGACAGCAGCAGCAGCAAATCCAGAACTCGCCGCAAGGCGGTTTGCTCGACGGACTGCTCGACCGCGACCGCGACGGCTCGACCGTTGACGACATCGCTTCGATGGCGATGAGCTATCTGCGCAACCGGTAAAGGTAATTGATAGTGGATAGTTGATAATTGATAATAAAAAACGCAGATGAAAAATCCAACAATAGAATGACCTAATTTCTCAATTATCAATTATCAATTATCAATTTTCCATTTAAACACGTGCTCGAAGCCAACAATTTATCAAAAACATACACGAGCGAGGGCGAAGATTACCGCGTATTGAAGAACGTCAATTTGCAGATCGCTCACGGCGAATGCGCGGCGATTATCGGGAAATCGGGCAGCGGTAAATCAACTTTGATGCACTTGCTCGCCTGTCTCGATGCGCCGACCGAAGGATTTATTCGTTTTGAATCAGCCGATTACGCCGATTTGTCCGAGCGCGAAAAAGACGTTTTGCGCAACGAGAAATTCGGCTTCGTCTTTCAGCAATTTTTCCTGAACGGACACGAAACCGTGTTTGAAAACGTCGTGCTGCCGATGCGCATTCGCGGCGCGGACAATTACGATCTCGTTCAGAACGCGATGATCGCGCTCGAAGCCGTCGGGCTGAAAGATAAAGAAGCGAAACGCGCCAAAGATTTATCCGGCGGCGAAAAACAACGCGTCTGCATCGCCCGCGCGCTCGTCGGCAAACCGCGCGTCATCTTCGCCGACGAGC
>SXVE01000158.1 GCA_005790265.1 Acidobacteriota bacterium
GAAATCGGCGGAACGGTCGGCGACATCGAATCGCTGCCGTTTTTAGAAGCGATTCGGCAAATCGGCAATGAAGAAGGCAGAAATAACGCGATTTTCGTCCACGTAACTTTGGTTCCGTTTATCGCCGCCGCCGGAGAATTGAAAACCAAACCGACGCAGCATTCGGTCAAAGAATTACGAGAAATCGGCATCGCGCCCGACGTTCTTTTATGTCGTTCGGATCGTTCGCTGTCACTCGATTTGCGCCGCAAAATCGCGCTGTTCTGCAACGTGCAGGAAAACGCGGTGATTTCAGCGCTCGACGTTTCGACGATTTATGAAGTGCCGCTCGCGTTTCACGAACAAGGTTTGGATTCGCTGATCGTCGAGGATTTGCGTTTGACCGAACAGTTTCCCAACGTGGATTTAAAAGATTGGCGCGAACTCGTTTCGACGATCAAAGAGCCGAGCGCGGGCGCGGTGAAAATCGCGATTGTCGGCAAATACGTCGAACTCGAAGACGCGTACAAATCGCTGCGCGAAGCCTTAACGCACGCGGGCGTGGCGAACGATATCAAAGTCAACGTCAACTGGATCGAATCGGAAAGTTTGCTCGACGACGAAAATTACGAAACGCGGCTTCAGGATTACGACGCGATTCTCGTGCCCGGCGGATTCGGCAAACGCGGCATCGCCGGAATGCTGCGCGCGATCAAATACGCGCGCAAAACGAAAACGCCGTATTTCGGCATTTGTCTCGGGATGCAGACGGCGTGTATCGAATATGCGCGAACGGTCTGCGATTTACGCGATGCCGATTCGACTGAATTTAACAGCGAGACGCCTTATCCGATCATTTTCAAACTACGCGATCTCGTCGGCGTTGATGAACTCGGCGGCACGATGCGTTTGGGAGCGTGGGACTGCAAATTAAAAGAAAACAGTTTGGCTCGCGAGATTTACGCGAATGCGCCGGAAATCAACGAGCGTCATCGGCATCGCTACGAATTTAATCCGGAATTTCGCCAGACGCTCGAAGACCACGGTTTAATTATCAGCGGCGTGTCGCCCGACGGAAAATTCGTCGAAATGGTCGAGCTGCCGCGAGAAACGCATCCGTTTTTTGTCGGCTGTCAGTTTCATCCTGAATACAAATCGAAACCTTTGAACGCGCATCCGCTGTTTGTTTCGTTCGTTAAAGCGGCGCTGGAAAACCGTTTGCACAGCGAAAACTTAAAAGAAGACGTGTCGAGCAATCGGCAGATTGAAATGCCCGAAAGAGCGGCGGCGGCGAGCGAAGAGTGAATCTACAAGTCGCAAAAGTAGAGATCGGCGATCTGCCGGATTTGCAGATCATCGGCGCTGAATCGTATCTGCCGCATTACACGCATTTGTGGAAAAACGGCGGTCTGGAATGGTATCTGAACCGCTGTTTCAGCGAAGAATTTTTGAAAAACGAAATCGCCGACGAAAACGTCGAGTATTATATTGTCAAAAACAATGCGGAAATGATCGGAATGATGAAGCTGATTTTGACAAAAAAAGTGCCGCATTCCGAAATCGAAAACGCTTTATACCTCGAAAAAATCTATTTTACAAAAGAGTGGACGGGAAAAGGCGTCGGGAAAAAATTGATTGATGCGGCGGTGCGACGAGCGAACGAATTAAAACGGGAATATATTTGGCTGATGGCGATGGACACTTCCGCCAAACCAATTGCCGCTTATCAAAAATCCGGATTTAAAATACACTGCCGCACAAATCTGGGCGAAGAATTCGCGCTGATGAAAGAAGAATTTCGCGGAATGGTTGTGATGATAAAGGAATTGAACAAAGAATCGGAAAAACTCAATTTTCCTCCACTACAACAATATGGAAAATAATAGTGTGAAGCGCATAAGAAAACCCGAGGGAGTTTTTGTAATGGCGCTTTTATTGTTTCTTAATTTCGGTGTACATCAATTTCTCAGTGATTTTTCTGCAATGCGTCAGAGTGCGACTGAAACACCTGTTCTCATCGCAATTATTTTGATAAGCCTTGATGTTTTTTCGGCAGCATCGGCAGTTTGGGCTTTTCTAGGAGATAATTTAGGAAGAATAGCGTTGTTGATTTTCATTTCACTAAATATGCTCTGGTCAATTTTTGTTTTAATTATCAGCGTGTCGTATGGAAAATTTGACGGAAGTGCATTCATCTTTTTATTTAGTTTATTAAAACCTTTGTTCCTTTTCGGACTTAGTTGGTGGTATTTCACGAGAAAAGATGTAATCGCATATTACAAACAAGACAATCAATATGAAATCTTTTAATGTCGAAAATGTTGCTTTTGGTAACGGAAATTTAACGTTTATACTGGGTCCGTGCGTCGTCGAATCGAGCGAGCACGCGCTTTTTATGGCGCGGGAAATCAACGATATTTGCAAAAACGTCGGCGTCGAATTCGTTTACAAATCTTCTTTTGATAAAGCAAATCGCAGTTCGATGGAAAGTTTTCGCGGGCAGGGAATGAAATTTGGGCTGGAAATTCTGGCGCAGGTGAAAAGCGAGATCGGCGTTCCGGTGATTACCGACGTTCACGAAACGTGGCAAGTCGAAAAAGTCGCCGCAGTCGCCGATATGATTCAGATTCCGGCGTTTCTGTGTCGTCAAACCGATTTATTAATCGAATCGGCGCGAACGGGAAAAGCGGTCAACGTTAAAAAAGGTCAATTCCTCTCTCCGTGGGACGCGAAAAACATCGTCGAAAAA
This sequence comes from Acidobacteriota bacterium, assembly GCA_005790265.1. Lineage (GTDB taxonomy): Bacteria > Acidobacteriota > Blastocatellia > Pyrinomonadales > Pyrinomonadaceae > SXVE01. The sequence goes on from SXVE01000158.1 coordinate 2,729, forward strand.
CTGCGGCAGGCGGGAAGCGAAAAGATTTTGCTGACCGAACGCGGCGCGAGTTTCGGTTATAACAATCTCGTCGTTGATTTGCGGTCGTTTCCTGTGATGCGCTCGTTCGGCGTGCCGGTCGTCTTTGACGTAACGCATTCGCTTCAGCTTCCGGGCGGGCTCGGCAAGGCAACGGGTGGGCAAGCCGAATACATCGAACATTTTGCGCGCGCTGGTGTCGCGTGCGGCGTTGATGCGGTTTTTATGGAAGTTCACGACAATCCCGCAAAAGCTCCGTCGGACGGACCGAACCAGCTACCTTTAAACCGACTGGAAAAACTTTTGCGCAAATTAAAAACGATTCACGAAGTAGTTAAAAGCTAATCAGAACAAATATTCTAATATTTAATAATGTATAAAAATTCCGTTTTCCTTTTATCCTTTTTACTATTGCTATTTATCGGCTCAGTGAACGCGCAGGATGAGACCCGCGCTTCAAAAACCTGGGACGTGCAGAAATACGACATTACGGCGACGCTTCCGGCAGCGGAAACGGATAGATATTTGAATGCGAAAGCGATTTTGACATTAAAGAACGTCGGCGCCGGCGCGGCGACGCGGCTGACTTTACGAATTAGTCCGAACGCGGAAGTTTCCGCCGTTAAAGTAAATGATTCGATTGGCGATTTTACAAAAGGCGAGGAAAAAATCGGAACCGGAACTTTGCAGCGCATAATCGTAAGAACGCCTTCGATTCAACAAGGCGGAAATATTTCGGTCGCCGTTGATTACAAATTAAAAGTTGCCGAAAATTCCGGTCTCAATACGTTATCGCCGATCAGCACGCAATTTTTGCCGCTTTCCTTTTGGTATCCGACGCCGAACAGCTGGTATTTTGCGCGCGGAGCCGACTACGCGCCGTTTCGTTTGCAAGTAAATTCCGCCTCAAATCAAATCGCTGCTTCTTCGGGCGCGCAGACAAACAATATATTTGAACAAAAATTGAGCGGTCAGCCGTTTTTTGCGACGGGGAATTGGGATGTCATTAACAGCTCGAATGTGACGGTGCTGATCGCCA
>SXVE01000159.1 GCA_005790265.1 Acidobacteriota bacterium
CAGCCAGCGTCGCCGTTTCCGTATTTTTATTTTCCATAATCATTTATTTTAACAAAAAAGTTTGAAAATTTAGATGCGCGAACGCTCGATTGATTTGTCAGCTTGTTTCCCGCGCCCGCACAATTTTCGCGGTCGTCACGATTTGCCCGACGTGCCGCGCCGTGTGTTCGGCAATGTGAAACAGCAAGCCGAAAACATTCGTCGGAAGTCTGCGCCGACCGACAAATCTCGGTTCAAACAGCGTGTCCAAATCAACCGTTTGCAGCGTTGCGAGCGCGTCGTTTATTGCTTCGACGGCTTTTTTCGTCAATTCGTCGGCGCTCAAATCCGAATTGTCGGCGGTTTCGTTTTGCAGAAATTCAAACTGCGTTTCGGTCAATTCTTCGCCGCGCGCGTAAGTTAAAAGCCGGTCAATGCTGCCCGCGATATGACGCAGATGAAAAGCGGCGGACGGCGCATCGTTCGGGCGCGCCGTCAATTCTTCAGCGGTTAAACTCGCCGCCGAACTTTGCAAATCAACGATTGATTGCCGCAGCGCGTGCGCCGCCGGCATCAAAACCGGCGCGAAACCGGCGAGTTTTCCGTTTAACCAGGCTTCATTTGACATAAAAATACGCTTTTGCAAAATCCGATTTTAACAAAAATCGCGACAATGAAAAGCAAAACGCGTTTGATTAAAAGCGTTTCGCTCAAACGTTTTGCCGATCAAATTATTTTTCGGCGATCAATTTTTTAATCGTTGCCAATTCGCGATCAATTTTTGCGCCGATGTCGGACGAACGGCGTTTGACGTAAACGTCCGGCGCGACGCTTTCGTCTTTTTGCGGGCGTCGCGCGGCTTGAAAATATACGGGCACGTCAATCTCGACTTTTGAATTCGGTAAATATAAAAAGAAATAATTGCCGCCGTTGATGCCTTGCCGATTGCCGCCGCCGGTTTGTCCGACGATTGTCGCCAGACGATTTTCTTTGACGTAATCTAAAAATTGAAACGTCGCCGAAGCCGCCGCCGAATCGGCGATGATAAAAGCGCGCCCGCGAAAATTATTTTTGTCAGGCGTCACTTTCGGAAACGTTTCGAGTTCGGCGTTCGGCAAAATTTCGTAGTAATCGTTTTCCGCCGGTTTATAAATCTCTTGCGGAACGCCGTTTTGCAGCGCTGTTTTTAATGTTGCGTTGTAAGTTTGCAGATATTTTGCCAAGTCCGGTTGCGCCTGAACATTTCTGACCAAGCGCCGACTGTCGGCGTAAATCGGCGATTCGGTTTTCGCCAAATATCTCGCCAATTCGTAACCGACATTCATATCGCCGCCGCCGTTGCCGCGCAGATCAACGATCAAATTCGCCGTATTTTTAGCGCGCATTTCGGCGAAGGCATTTGCCAGAAACTCTTTGAACTTAACGGTTTTCAGACGCCACGTAATCGAATTGTCAATTTTCAGATAAGCGTTTGAAGCGTCGTCAATCGCAAATTTCCAGCCGTCGTCATAAGTCGGCGGCGCGCCGTAACGCTTCGCTATTTCCGCCGTCCGCGCGTCTTTCGTCAATGCCGGAGTTTGAAACTTCACTTGTTTTCGCGTCGCGAAATCTATTGCTTCAATCGTAAAATTCTCGTTTTTAAGCGGAAAGAAAAGCGGGAAATACCAATCGAAAAGCGCGTATCGTTCGGCTTCAAAACGATTTAACGCGATTGAATTCGCGCGATGTTCCGCCACATTTTTGCCGTCGCCTTTCGTCACCGTTAAAAGTTTTTCGATGATCGTTTTGACCGCAACGCCGTTAATTTTCGTGATTTCGCTGCCTGCGCTCAAATCGTTCGGCGAAGCGTTTTCCGTCACGATAAATTTGTCGTCAACAACGGCAAAATAAAACGGCAGGTAAGTTTTTCGGTTGAAAAGTTTTTCGCGCGTAATCGCGTCTTGATTATACGGATTGGAAAAAGTGTGCCCGCAGTAAATTTGATTGGCGAGCTGCGAAACGATGAGAAAAAACTCGCTTTCCGGCAGCGGATTTTCGAGTTTTTTCGTGAATTCGCCGAAAATTTTCTCCACGCTTTGCGGCGTTTGGTAGCGGTAAATTCCCGGATGAATCGTTGTCAGCGCGCGTTGCAAAACGTCGAAATCTTCGCGCATTTCGGCGGTCGTCAGCGTTCGCGGCGCGAGAATATCGCCGTTTCTGCGTTTCAAAATCGTCTGATTGCGAAATTGCCACGGGGAACGCGTTTCCTTCAAAATGCTCAGCGAATTGGCGTCGTAAACGATTGTTTTGCGGATCGGCTCAACCGTTTCGCCGTCCTGACCGCTGCCGAGCAAAACGATTTTTCCGTTTTCAATCGAATCAATCCGGTAAACCGAATCGCCCGCCGAATATTTTTTCGCTGCTCGATCAATTTTGATTTGTTCGGATTCTTTGACGATTCGATTGACATCGTCGTAAACCGTCGCAAATTCCGCCGAATTGCCGTCCGGCGCAGGCGTTACGGTCAAATAAGTTTTCAGCTTGACGCGCTTGTTCGCCGAATAATCCTGATATTCGAGCGTGCCTTCCCAATTTCCCGCGATAATTTGAAAATAGGTTTTCGTTTGCGCGACGGATGCCGAAGCTGAAATTAACAAAATTGCAAAAACTATCAATATCTTCATTTTTCACCTGATTAATTAAATTTTTCGTCAAAAACTCGTTCAGATTAGCTTTTGCCAAGGCGAAATGCGCCGCAAATTGTGATTTGAAGCCGAATTTTTGTGATTTGAGACGTGAATTTTTAATCTGCGTCGTCGCCGTCGAAATCTTTTGGTGCGATGCCGGTGAATTTTTTGAAGGCGCGATTGAAGGTCGCTTTTGAATTGAAACCGGAATCGTGCGCGACGTCGAGAAGATTTGAATTTTCGAGCGCGCCGTTTCGCAATTTATTTTTTACCGCGTTGATGCGAAACTCGTTGACGAAATCGTTAAAGTTAACGCCGAAACCGTTGTTGATTATGTAAGACAAAACGGTTGTGTTGACGCCGAGCCGTTTGGCGAGCGCGCTCAAAGTCAGTTGCGGATCGAGAAACGGTTTTTCGTTTTCCATCAAATCGCGCAGCTTGATTTTGAGATTTTGCAGCTCGCTTTCGGGCACGAGCGCTTTTTTATTTTCCGTCGCCGCTTCGATTGGCGCGCTTTCCGCTTCGCTGAAATTTACTTCAATCGCGCGCGAGCGCAAATATCCGGCAATCGCTAAGTAATAAATCAGCAGCGCGAGAAAAACTTCAAAATAGAAATATTGAACGTAAGAAAGCTTGACGAAAAAACTGCTTGTGAAATCGAAGATCGCGCCTAAAATAAAAATAAACGTGAAAATATACAGAAAATTTCGCAGCCAGTCGAACTTTATCTTTTCCGTGTCCGAGTAGTTTTCATCAAGCCACGCGCGATATTTTCGGTAATGCCGGATGGAAAAATAAAGAAAAGCGAGATTCCAGACGAACTCCGTGACGGTGATAAACGGATTCGCAATCGGCAAGTAATAATTTTCGTTAAACCAATCTTTGAATTCGAGATTTTGCGCGAACAGGTAAAAGCGAAAAATCAAATAAATAATTGACGGTGCGAAAAAAAACCAATCTTTGCTTTCAAATTTCCGCCGCGCGTTCGTCAAAGTCAGAACGTAAAACCAGATGCAAACGCTGTAACCGTAAGCTATGCCGAACGGAAAAAACGTGAGCCATTGATTGCGGTCGTAAACATTCGCAAATCCGATCAGCGGCGTAATCAAACTCGAACAAAGCAAAACGAGCAGCGCGGCGAGCCAGAAATCAGCCGCCGTTTTTTGTTTGAAACGGCGAATTAAAAGCAGCGCGGCGAAAATCGCGCCTTGCAGAATGCAGACGAATAAAATAATGCTGCGCGGATTAAAAAAATCCAGCGGCAATCCTTCGATGAAAAGCGGAAAAATCGGCACAGAAACAATTACGGAATTTCTTCCTCACTTTGCGGCGGAAAAAGCGCGTCGGTTTTAACTTCGATTTCGGGAAATGCGACCAAATTAAATGTCGCCGCGCGGTCGTGAGTTTGTTTGAAGCGATAACCGTCGGCGGAAGGTTCGCGATAATCTTCGATTTCGTCGGTGTTCAAGTTAAACAAAAGATACTGCGCGATTCCGGCGCGCGCGTAATTTAACGCTTTACGGCGATCTTTCGCAACGGTCGTATCGGAAATTTCGACGACGAGCAAAATGTCCGCGCCAGTCGGATGTTTTTGATTGTAGTTTGAACGCGGCGGACGCGCGATTACAATATCCGGTTCCGGTTCGGAAAAATCATCGAGCACAACCGGATTTTGATTGCGTATGACAGCGCGACCGGCAAAAGTCACGATTAAGAATTCTGCCGCTTCGTCATTAACATTAGCGTGTCTGGTTTTTTTTGGACTCATTTCAACAATCACTCCGTCAAGCAGTTCAACGCGGTCTTCGCTGTCAAAAATGCCGATGTCAATCATTTTTTCGTAATCTTTGACGCTGATCCGGCGAATCGGCAAGCCGTCGCTCGTTTTGATTGACGAATGAATTTTTGTCTCAATTTGTTCCAAAATAGCCGACATTTTTTAACCTCCGATAAAACTCATCGAACGCGACGCGGGCGCGAAATTTTCGTTGTTGATCGAGTGGCTCGCTTCTTTTTTGGCGACGACCGCGCGAATGAATTCGACGATCTCCGCCCGGCTCGCGCCGCTGCGCACAACGTCGCGCAAATTGTATTCGTCGGTCGAAAACAAACAAGTCCGAATTTGTCCGTCCGCCGTCAAACGGATTCGCGAACACGCGCCGCAAAACATTTCCGTGACCGGCGCGACAATGCCGATTTCGCCGGGCGCGCCGTCAGCAAATCGGTAGCGCCAAGCCGTGTCCGCGCCGCGCGATTTTTCTTTTAGTTCAAGCGGAAATGCGGCGTTGATTGTCTCGCGAATTTCCTTTGCCGGAACGATTTGTTTTCTGTTCCATTCGTTGCCGGAATCGAGCGGCATAAATTCAATAAAACGCATTTTGACGTTTTTCTCGCGGGCGAATCGGGCAAAATCAACGATTTCGTCATCGTTGCGCCCGCGCACCAAAACGGCGTTGATTTTTACCGGCGTTAATTCCGCGTTTTTCGCCGCTTCAATCGAATGCAGAACGTTTTCGAGCGCGTCAACGCCGGTTATTTCTTTGAATCGTTCGCGCCGCAAACTGTCGAGCGAAATCGTGACGCGGTCTAATCCGGCGTTTTTCAATGCGGCGGCGCGGCGCGGAAACGAATGTCCGTTCGTCGTTAGCGCCAAGTCTTTCAACGTCGGATTTTGCATTTCGGACTGCGGATAGCGAGTTGCAGGCTGTCGCTTTTCTTCGTCGTCATTCGTCATTCGCAATTCGTAATTGTCTTTTTTCAGCCGCGCGAGTTTTTCAATCAGATTTTCGATATTTTTGCGCAAAAGCGGTTCGCCGCCGGTCAGACGAATTTTTTCGACGCCGAGCGAAACGAAAATTTCCGCAATGCGCTCGATTTCCTCGAAAGTCAAAATCGTTTCTTTGCGCGCGAGCGGCGGCTCGCCGTTCGGTAAACAGTAGAAACAGCGAAAGTTACAGCGATCAGTCAAACTGATTCGCAAGTCGCGTATTATTCGGTTGTGCGCGTCGCGAAGAAAATCCATTAATTAAATGATAGCGCAAAAAGCCGAAAGAGCAGAAAGAGAGACGATAGAGAGACGCAGAAACTAAATATTGATTAAAAAATCAAAAATCATTTGACAAAAAGACCAGGCAAATTTTTCAGTTTTTGTTTGATCTCCGCGTCTCATCATCTTTTTCACCTATACGCTTCGGCGATTTTTTTGATTTGCGCGAGCGTTTTCGATTTTTCGAGATGCGGCGTTTTGGCAACGATGGCGCGCAGCTCGGTTAAAAGTTTGTTAAATTCGGCGCGGTCGCTCGTGTCGGTTGCCGACGAATAAACGGTTTTGTCGGTTGCGTCGGCGGCGACGGGCGCGAGAAAATCGGTCAGATTTTTCAGCGACTGGCGACTATATTTGCCGTTCGGGTAAAAATTCAAATATTCGCCGTCGGTCGCGCGCAGTTGGTACAAAATGCAGTTGATATAACCTTCGCACTCGCCCGGAATCGGATTTTGCGCCGCCGTCCACGCGATTTCTTCGGCAAGCGGCAAATTTTTATATTTGTCGCGCAAGCTCCAAAAAACCTCGCCGCGCACGAGCCATCTGCCCGACGGATCGCTGTAAACGATTTCTTCTTTGTTTTTTTCGAGAAAATCTTTGTACGGATTTTCCTCCTGTTTCTCAAGCGGAATTCGGTCGAGCGCGATTTTGACGGCGGTCAGGCGGCGAAAAGCAAAATCGGCTTGGTCGCTCTCTTTTTTGAATTCAGTTTGCGCGTCGGCGAGAAATTCGGCGATTTGCGCGATGTCGGCGAAAGCGGGCGCAGTTTGTTTGAGATATTTATCGGCGACGCTGCGGTAAATTTCGCCGCGCCGCGCGCTCGTAAAGTCGCGCGTTAGTTTTTTTGCAATCCAGCCGCTCGTTTCTTCTTCAGCTTTTCCGAGTCTGATTTTGTTCCAATCGCCGCTTTGTCCGAGCAGCGCGAACGTCGTGCCGATGCGTGCGATTTGGACGGTTTCCGCCGCGAAATCCGGTTCGCGCCGAATGCGCACGCCGTTTGCCGCGACGATAATCTGCGCCGATTCCGCCGGTTTTTTAATCGCGGAAACCGGCGGCGTTTTTTTTGTCGAGGAATTTTTCTGCGCGGTATTTTTCGTCGGCGCGGAAGTTGATTTGACCGGATTTTTAGTTTGCGCGGCGGCGGAAACCGCAAGCGACAAAATGATTGCGGCAACACTCGAAGCCGTAATTTTCAGGCGCGAATTTTTCATTTGGTGCTTTTTTTTAGCGTGCGAATTTTTTCAAAAGAATCTCGAAAACAAAAAATCTCAAGAATGTTTTTTCAGAGCCGCGGCGTTGCGCTGCAAGCCGCCGAGTTTGGCGCGTTTGATGGCGCTGCGGCGAAATCTGGCGGCGTAATTTTCCGGCGTGAAATTGAGAATTTCGTCTAAATCGGCGGCGGTTTCCGCGCCGCGCGGCTCAAATCGCGCTTCGCCGGTCGGTTTTTCAAAACGATTCCACGGGCAAACGTCCTGACAAACATCGCAGCCGTAAAGCCAGCCGTTCAAATTTTCTTCGATTTCTGTCGGTAATTGCGGATCGCGAAGTTCGATTGTAGCGTATGAAAGACATTTTTTCGAATCAACGACATACGGCGCGACGATGGCGTCGGTCGGGCACGCGTCGAGACATTTCGTGCACGTTCCGCAGTGATTTTCGATCATTTCAACGTCGTATTCGAGTTCGATGTTCAAAACGATTTCGCCCAAGAAAACCCACGAACCGTACTCTTTCGTAATCAAATTCGAGTGTTTGCCGATCCAGCCGAGACCGGCGCGCGCCGCCCACGCTTTGTCCATGATC
>SXVE01000160.1 GCA_005790265.1 Acidobacteriota bacterium
AGATTTTCAGCTTAAAGATTTTGACTCTTAATTTCAGGGAGATAACTTAGTTTGCATTTGACAAGTCGAGTTGAATATACAACAAAAAATGACGAACCTAAAAACTGATTTCAGGTTCATAAAATACCTTAAAAGTTAAATATTTTATAAACAAATCTGAGACGAAGAGACTTTCATAGCGTCCACTGTAAATATTTTCGTTTCGACAACGCCAATCTTTATTTTAAGCGATTGCCGGATTTTGGCGGAAGGATTTCACGTCTTTGAGCGGCGGCAGACCGAAGAGACGGCGGTATTCGCGGTTGAATTGGGATGGACTGTCGTAACCGACTTCGAGCGCGGCGGTTGTAGCGTCCATTTGCCCGCTGACTAATAATCGGCGGGCTTCCTGCAGGCGCAGTTGTTTTTGGTATTGGAGCGGACTCATCGTCGTGATCGCTTTGAATTTGTGATGCAGCGCGGACACGCTCATGCCGTATGAACGCGCGAGCTGGTCAATCGAAAAGCCTTCGGTGTAATTGCGCCGAATCCATTCGATGACGCGCCCGACGCCGTTTGCCGTTTGGTCGAACAGCGATTTTTGGAAAAACAGATGACGATATTCGCCGGTTAAAAGGCGGAAAAGCATTTCCTTTTTGAGCAAATCGGCGAGGTAAACTTCTTCGGGTTTGTCGAGCATTTGAATCATTTTGAGAAAGATTTTCTGAATGTCGCCGCTCGCCGTGCCGACGAACGCGCCGACGCGCGGCGCGTTGTCCGTCTGGTCGAATTTGAGTCCGGCTTCGGTGATGACAGCGGCGATTTCATGCAGACTCAAATCAATTCTCAGACCGATATACGGATTCTCTTCGGTCGCGCCGACGATCATTCCCGTCGCCGGAATCGTAATCAGAGAACTCAAAGTGTCGCCCGCCGCGTATTCAAAAATTTCCTCGCCCAAGTAAACGCGCTTGCGCCCGCGCACGATCACGCAAAACGAAGGCGTAATCAGCGCCTGTGCAAAAGACGTCTGGCGGTTGGAGCGCATCACAGAAAGATACGGAACGACGGTTTCATGGATGCCTTCGGGAAAGTGTTCGATCAGTTTGGCGACATCTTCAAGCGGCGACTTTGTTTTTATTTCAGACGTTTTCATAAAAGAATTATAGCTTTTTCCGCCAAAGCCGTTTGTAAGATAATGCAAAAATATTGCCTATTCCTGCAATCGTAATATTAATAAAATCCCAAAAAACATTAAGGCGGTATGAATTAATTGTTAATTCAGCTTTTTACGAATTGGAGTTTTGTGCAATTTTCCGGCAGAAACAATCTATCTTTCGAATCATTAAGCCGACATACTGAGATTGTTTTGAAAAACAAATTTTTTATGGAGAACGAAATCATTATGGACGCACAACAAAAAACAGAAACACAGCAAAAACCGATCAATTCAGGCTTTAACGCCGCTTCGACTTCCAAAGACGTGATCAAAGGCATTGATTTAACGGGCAAAACCGCGATTGTTACCGGCGGTTACGTTGGACTCGGATTAGAAACGACAAAAACGCTCGTTGCGGCGGGCGCGCGCATTATCGTTCCGGCGCGAAGCCGCGAGAAAGCGGAAAAATATCTGGCAGGCGTGGAAAATGTCGAGATCGAAGAAATGGATTTGATGAATCCCGATTCGATTGACGCTTTCGCCGACCGGTTTCTGGCGACGGGCGAGCCGCTGCATCTTTTAATCAACAACGCCGGAATTATGGCGACGCCTTTGAACCGCGACGCGAACGGCAACGAATCGCAGTTTGCGACCAATCATCTCGGACATTTTCGTCTGACGAACCGGCTTTGGTCGGCGTTGCAAAAAGCGGACGGCGCGCGCATCGTCAATCTGTCTTCGCGCGGACATCACATTTCGCCCGTCGTTTTTGAAGACGTAAACTTTGAAAACCGCCAATACGACCCATTTCTCGCTTACGGGCAATCGAAAACCGCCAACATTCTGTTCACCGTATCGCTCGACGAAAAAGGAAAATCCGACAACATCCGCGCTTTCGCCGTTCATCCGGGCGCGATTCTCGACACGGAATTGAGCCGCAGCATCCCGGCGGACGACCCGATTTTCCAAAGATATTTCGACGCCGACGGCAAACCGATTCTCGATCCCGTCAACGGTCTGAAAAACGTCGAACAAGGCGCGGCAACCCAAATCTGGTGCGCGACGAGTCCAAAACTTGAAGGCATCGGCGGAGTTTTTGCCGAAGATTGCGAAATCGCCGAAATCACATCGCCAAACGGCGAAAACAACGGCGATTTGGACGAAATTCTCAAGAGAAAAGGCGTGATGTCCTACGCGATTGACAAAGAAAACGCCGACCAACTTTGGGCTTTGAGCGAAAAACTCATCGGCTAATTTTACAAATTAACCAGTTAAAAAGGACGAGATTTTCAGCCTCGTCCTTTTTTCTAATTTCAAACCGTCGGAATCGTGCCGCCGTCAATGACGTATTCCGTTCCGTTGATATAAGACGCACGGTCGGAAACTAAAAACGCGACTAATTCGGCGACTTCTTCCGGCAGTCCCGGACGATTCATCGGAATGCCGCCGAGCGAATCTATTAAATCTTGCCGCGCGGTTTCGAGATCGGTTCCGGCGTCGTCGGCGATTTTTTGAATAAAGCCTGCCGTCGCTTTCGTTTCGATAAAACCGGGCGAAACCGCGACGATTCGCACGCCTTTCGGCGAAACTTCGTTGGAAAGCGACTTGCTGTAATTGACGAGCGCCGCCTTTGCCGCCGCGTAAGCAATCGTTGATTCGTAAAGCGGCAACGTTCGTTGAATCGAAGCGATATGAATGATCACGCCCGATTTTCGCTCGATCATTTTCGGCAGAAACGCGCGGTCGAGCCTAACGGCGGCAAACAAATTCTGGTCGAATGCGCTTTGCCATAAATCGTCGGTCAAAACGCCGAATCCGCCGTTCGGAGCCGACGAACCGCCGACGTTGTTAATCAAAATATCAAGCCCGCCGCCCTCAGAAAAAATTCGAT
>SXVE01000161.1 GCA_005790265.1 Acidobacteriota bacterium
GCATAGATTTCCTGTTTCGCGCCGACCTCAATGCCACGCGTCGGCTCGTCCAGAAAAAGCACTTTCGGATTCGTTAAAAGCCATTTCCCCAAAACGACTTTCTGCGGATTTCCGCCGGAAAGCGTGCCGGCGACGGTCAGCGGCGAATTGGCTTTGACGTGCAGACTCTGCATCGCTGCGCGCGCCGCGATTGTTTCGCGCGCGCGGTCGGTGATAAATTTGCCGCTGATCCGTTTCAAACCGGCGAGCGTCATATTATTTAAAATCGTCTGATCGAGCACGAGTCCGAATCGTTTTCGGTCTTCGGTGACAAAACCGATGCCGTTTTTAATGGCGTCCGCCGGACAGGAAACGTTGACGGGATTTCCTTCGACGCGAACTTCGCCCGAAGATTTGCCGCGCCACGCGCCGAAAATCGCCATCAAAAGCTCGCTGCGACCGGCGCCCATCAAACCGGAAATGCCCAAAACTTCGCCTTTGCGCACGGTGAAAGAAACGTCTTTGACCAGTTTCTTTTCGGGAACGTCCGGATCGAACGCGTTTAAATTCTTGATCTCCAAAACCGTTTCGCCGAAATTGTGCGCGCTCTGCGGAAAAATATCGCCGACTTCGCGCCCGACCATCAAAGCGATAACTTTTTCTCTCGTCAAATCGGCGGCATTGTGCGTTCCGACCGTGCGACCGTCGCGCAAAACCGTGACGCGGTCGCTCATTGCAAAAACTTCGTCGAGTTTGTGCGAAATGTAAATCATCCCGACGCCGCGTTTCCGCAAATCGCGCAGAATGCCGAACAAAGTTTCGACTTCGGTTTCGGTCAAAGCGGCGGTCGGTTCATCGAGCACGAGAATCTTCGCGTTCTGCGACAAAGCCTTGGCGATTTCGACGAGCTGCTGCTGCCCGATTCCCAAATTGCCGACCGGCGTGCGCGGGTTGAGCGGCAAATTCAAGTCTTTGAGCAGTTTGGCGGCGCGCTGGTAAAGTTCCGACCAATTGATAATACCGAACCGCGACGGTTCCTTGCCGAGAAAAATATTTTCGCCGACGGTCAATTCTTTGACAAGCGATAATTCCTGAAAAATAATCGCGATTCCGGCGTTTTCCGCGTCGCGCACGCTGGCAAATTGTTTGACCGCGCCGTCAATCGCGATTTCGCCGCCGTATGTGCCGTGCGGGTAAACGCCGCTCAAAACTTTCATCAAAGTTGATTTTCCCGCGCCGTTTTCGCCGACGAGCGAATGAAATTCTCCGGCGAGCAAATCAAACGTCACGCCGTCGAGCGCTTTGACGCCGGGAAATTCTTTGGTAATCGAACGCATTTCCAGTAATGGATTCATAAGAATTTAAATTGTTGAGCGAACAAAATCGAGAGAGAGAAAAAAGAGTTTTACGAATCGCGCCCGAAATCGTCTTCGAGCCGTACGATGTCATCTTCGCCGAGATAATCGCCTTGCTGCACTTCGATAAAAACCAGCAATTCGGCGCCCGGGTTTTCGACGCGGTGCGCCGCGCCGAGCGGAATGTCAATCGCTTCGCCTTTTTCGACGATAATTTCCGCGCCGTCGAGCGTTACTTTCGCCGTGCCGCGCACGACAAACCAGTGTTCGCCGCGCCGCGCGTGTTTTTGATAACTCAGGCGCTTGCCCGCCAAAACCTCGATTCTTTTAACTTTGAAGCCGTCGCCTTCGTCTAAAACCGTGAAATTTCCCCACGGTCGCTCGTCGTATTTCGGCGAATGATCAACCGCCGTTTGTTCTTCTTTTTCTGATTTTTCCATAATTTTAATTATTCTAACAAAAAACCATTCGCCGATGATCGTTTTACCGACTGACCGAATCAAGCAAAACGTTCGCAATTAAGCGCGCTGATTTATTCAATTCAATCGCGTTATTTCGACTTGCAAAACAGCTTTTAACTGAAGCTCGGAATCAGTTTGAGGCAAACCGGCGTCGGTACGCTGATCGGCTTGCCGATTGGCGCGAGCTTGCCGCTTCGCTCGTCAATGCGAAACACCGCGACCGAATCGGAATTCTGATTTGCCGCCAGCAGAAAGCGCCCGCCCGGTTCGATCACAAAGTTGCGCGGCGTTTTCCCTTGCGTTGACGCGTGTTCGACCAATTCCAGCGCGCCGGTTTTTTCATCAATTTTGTAAACCGCGATGCTGTCGTGTCCGCGATTCGAGCCGTAGAGAAACTTGCCGTTCGGCGCGACGTGAATGTCGGCGCACGTGTTGCCCGTGCCTTTGAAACCGGCGGGCAGCGTCGAAACAGTCTGAATCTCGGCGAGCGTTCCGGCATCTTCATTCATCGCCAGCGCCGTGATGCTCGACGCGAGTTCGTTGATGACGTAGGCGAATTTTCCGTTTTTGTGAAACGCCAGATGGCGCGGACCGCTTCCGGCTTTGGCGGCGAAAAATTCCTGCGCGCGGTTCGGCGTCAGCTTGCCGCTTTTTTTGTCGAATTCGTAAATGAATATCTTGTCAACGCCCAAATCGCACAAATACGCGAATTTGTTTTTGCGATCCAGATTGATCGAATGCGCGTGCGCCGCTTCCTGCCGGTCTTTGTTTGGTCCCGAACCGCTGTTTTGTTTCAGATCAATTGACGCGCCCAATTTTCCGCTTGCTTCAACGGGAAAAACCGCCGCGTTGCCGCCGACATAGTTAGCGACGAGCACGAATTTTTCGTTGTCCGCCACCGTGATATAACACGGCGCGCCGCCCAAACTCGGCTGTTTGTTCAAAAACGTCAAATCGCCGGTTTTCTGGTCAATGGCAAACCGGCTGACCGCGCCCGATTTTTTGCCTTCATATTCGACCGTTTCGTTGACGGCGTAAAGATATTTGCGCGACGAATCAATCGCCAGATACGACGGCTCAATTACATTTTTTACTGTTTTGTAAGGCGTTAGTGCGCCCGAATCGAGATTCAGTTTGTAAATGTAAATGCCTTCGCTTTTACTTTTCCCCGACGTGTAAGTTCCGATATAAACCAGCATTTCCCTTCCCTTTTCACCGCTCGCATTTTGTCCGCAAACCGAATCGGCAGCGATCAAACCGAGCGTGCCGACTGCCGCGAACGTTAAAAAATCGCGGCGCGTCGAACAATTGTTTTTATTATTTTTGGTATGTTTTTCCATAACGCTCGAAAATATTTATTTGAAATTTCCCGCTAAAATCTCAGCTTATTTTTTCGGCGCGGGCTTCGGAAACGCGATGTTTCTAACCAGTTCCAGACGCTCGTTTGGCGCGAGATTTTTTAAGTTCGGCATTTCTGACGCGGCGGCGACGAGCATTTTTATTCCCGGCAGCGCGGCGAATTCAATCGCGGCTTGCGGTTTGCCGATTTCCGCGAGCGTTTTTAATCGCGCATCGCGCCAATCGGTTGTCGCCGCGTCGTTTTTTTCGAGATACCCAACCGCTTCGAGCGCGATTTCGTTGACGCCGCGCCAATTTTGAATCAGCGGTTTGACATTCGATAATGCAGCGGAATTTTCTGCGGTCGGCGCGAGTTTTGCCTGCGCGTTGTTCCATGTTTGCAGCATTCGGCGAACCGGTGCCGCGTCGTTAAACGTATTATTGACAATCATTTGCTCAACTTCTCGGTTAAAAATCCGCGCGTCGGGCGCGTCCGCCTGCGCCGCGTCAACGAGTCCGGTGAGCGGCGAAAGCATCGTTTGTTTGAGCTGTCCGTAACGGCTGTAGCCTTTGATCGGTTCGATCACTGAGACAAACGTCTGCAGCGCGGAAACGTCTTGATTATTAGCCAGACGGCGCAGCAGCATCGCTTGATTTTTGCGGTGCGTCAAGCCTAATTCTTCGAGCCGCACGTCAATGACGGCGAGCCGCCGGTACATATCGTCAATCTGATTAATTTCGCGCGGCGACCAGAAACGCTCGGCAATCGCCGCCGCGCGCGTCCAGATGCGCGAATCAATCGTGTCCGGCGAAACCCATTCGCTCCACATCGTCGCTTCGCCGCCGAGCACGCGTTTTTGTTCGTCCGCCGTCAAGCTTGTGTCCGCCGGAATCGGGTCAACCGCGTAATGATCGCGCGCCGGATACATTAAATCAATGTAATAACCGTTTGATAAAACGCCCTGAAATCCCTGTTTCGCCGCGTCGGCGAGCGCTTTCTGCCCGCGCCACGAATGAATGACGACATCTTTCGGCAGATCGGGCTGAAAAATCTCGTCCCAGCCCATCATTATTTTATCGTTGTCCTGCAAAAATTTGAGAATTCGCTTGTTAAAATAAGTTTGCAGCTGATGATTGTCTTTAATGCCTTTTTCGCGCTTAAAGGCTTGAATTTTCGGATTGGCGTCCCATTGTTTGCCTTCGTTTTCATCGCCGCCGATGTGCATATAAGCGTCGGGAAAAAGCGCCGCCATTTCCTTGAAAAATTCTTTCAGGAGCTTGTAAGTTTTCTCGTTCGTCGGGTCGAGCGTCGGATCGAAAATTCCCGGTCGCCGTTCGATGGTGTAAGTTTCGCCCGGTTTTCCGCTGCCGATTTCCGGGTGCGACACGAGCCACGCGGTCGCGTGTCCGGGCATATCAAATTCCGGCATCACGCGAATGCCGCGATCAGCCGCATATTTGATAATTTCGCGGATTTGTTCCTGCGTGTAAAAATCGCCGTCCGAACCTTGCAGATGCAGCTCCGGAAATTTTTTGGTCTCGACGCGAAAGCCCTGATCTTCGGTCAGATGCCAGTGCAGAACGTTTAATTTTACCGCCGCCATCGCGTCCAAATTCCGGCGCAAAACTTCCATCGGCTGAAAATGACGCGCCGAATCAATCATCAAGCCGCGCCACGCAAATCGCGGTTTATCGTTGATCGAAACCGCCGGAAAATAAAATCCGTCTTTATCGCTTTCCAATAATTGCAGAAAAGTTTCCAGCCCGCGCATCGCGCCGACCGTCGTCGGTGCAGTTAATTTCGCCTGCGCTTCCGAAATTTCCAGATTATACGATTCGTCGTCGCCGAGTTTCGGAATGGCGTTTCCCGTCGAATTCGTTTCGATCAAAAGCTGTGCGGCGTTTGCATCGCTCGCCATCGCGCGCGGCAATTCCAAAACGGTTCTGCCTTCCAAACGGCGTATCACGCGAAAAATATAATTCTTCAAACGCTCGTCGGTTTGACCTTTAACGGCGACGCTGAAATTTTTGGCGACCGGCAATCTGCCCGTTTTCCACGCGACATTTGCCGGAACCGGCATCAAATTGCGCCGCTCCATCTCTAAATTTTGCGCTGAAACAACGCAGAAATTGATAAAAACCAACGCCGCGATAAAAAAAGTTTTAATTGTAATTTTCTGCATAAACGGGAAGGTCTTGAAAACGTTTGTTTAATTATTTTACCAAATTATACTCATTAATCAGCTGGCGCAAACAGCCCGCCGTTTGATTTGTTTTCTATGCGAACTTATTCACGTCAGCGCCCTTTTTCGGCGCGATTCGTCAATAGATTGAAACTGACCGATTATTTTATGTTGATTTGCCCGCAATCGGGTAGCGCGATTTTACATTTTTGCGAAACGCGCTTTATCAAAATCAGCCAAAAACCAATTAATCGCTCATTTTTACAGGAAAAACCAGTGCGCTCGAACAACAAATTCAGCGCAGAAATTTACAACAAGAACTACGCGAAGTTCCCGATTTGTCAGGTCAGCCAGTTAAGAATTCGTCAAACCTTGCGCGAGAAATTCTTCGATAGCGACTTCGATCGCGCCGCCGAGCGCGGAGCCTTTCGGCTCGCCGCATTCGATTGTCCATCCGGGAAGCTTGCCGACGATGCTTCTTTCGATCATTTTTTTCAGCGGTTCATTGATAAATTTCCAGCCGTAAACCAGGCGTCCGCTGACGATGACGTGGGAAACGCCGACGCCCATAATAACGTTGGCGATGCCGATGCCGAGATATTCGCCGATGCGTTCGAGCGTGCGCCGCGCTCTGATTTCTCCGGCTTCGGCGCGTTCGACGATTTCCACAAAACGCGGCGGTTTATTGTTTCCGAGCCGGTTGCGTTCGCCGGTGTAAAGAGTCGAAGCCGACGAGGCGGAAGCGTATTTTTCCCAACAGCCGCGATTGCCGCAGACGCACGATTTTCCGTCGGCGACGATTGTCATATGCCCGAATTCTCCGGCGATTCCGCGGTCGCGCCCCGAACCGCGATAAACTTCGCCGTCTAAAACCAGCCCGACGCCGATGCCGGTTCCCGAGCGCACAAGAATAAAATTATTAATCAATCCGTCGCCGGAATCGCGCATTTTCAAGTGCGCTTCATACATCGCCGCCGCCGTCGCGTTGTTTTCAACAATGACCGGAACGGCGGTTTTTTCGGTTTCGCTGCCACTGCTGAATTCGAGCGCGTCGGCAATTGCCACATCATGCCAGTCGAGATGCGGCGCGTAAAGCAAGCGGCGCCGCTGCGCATCGGTCAATCCCGGCACGCTGACGCCGATTGTGCGCAGAGTTCGCCCCGTGATTTTGCCGCATAATTCTTCGATATGTTTGCGAATGAGCGCGAGAGTTTCCGCAGGCGCGGCGGGCGTTTCAAACTCCGCTTCGGAAAGTATTTCTCCGCTCAATGTGGCGAGTCCGACTTGCGAATGACGCACGCCCAAATTGACGCCGACAAAAAAATTGTCGCTATCGTTCAAAACCAGATTGATGCGCGGTCGTCCCTGCGATGCCGCTTCGTCGGCGGTCGGTTGCTCGCGGATAACGTCGGCGGCAATCAGCGGTTTGAACATATCCGTCACCGTGCTGCGGTTGAAACCGACGTGTTCGGCGAGCTCGATTCGCGAAACCGGCTGTTTTGCGCGCAAAAGTCTGAGCAAAATATGACTGGTTTTAACGGCTGCGGCAGTTTCTTCGGCAGCGCCGGTTTTTTTCTGAAGAGTGTTTTTTTTCATTTATGTTTTCTCAGCAATCATTACTTTTTGCTAATAATCGCAGGCAAACTCAATTTTTACCAAATCAGATGCAGTTTCCGCAACAAATAAATTCAAACTATTATACGCGATGAAATTTTAACTGCGACAATGCCGCCGCTGTAAGATCAAGCGCGACTGATTTTACAGCGGCGTTCAATAAACGAAAAAGCGAGGCGATTTATTCAAGTAAATCGCCTCGCTTTTTTGTAATTTAATTTAGTTTTTTTTCGGTTCAAGCAAACTGAATTTCTATTTCGTCGCCGGTTTTTATCAATACATACTGCGGCTTTTTTCCGCGATTATCTTTGTTGTCATCGTCTTTCGGGCGTTCTTTCGGGCGATTTTCTCCGTCTTTTTTCCCCGGATCAATTTTCGGCGGATTTTTTTCCGGTCTTTTCTGCTGATCTTTTCCCTGCTGCGCCGCCGCCGAGAATGAGACTGCAAAAATAATTGCTGCTGCTAAAAAAAATTGGTTTAAGATTTTCATTTCCGTGTATTCCTTCTTTTCATTTTGGTTTGCGCGCGGGGAAAATGAAAAGTGCGCTGCTTTAATCATAGGCAAAATTAATGCCAGAACGATTTGCCGTGATTTTATTTAACATTTAGCACTGATTCGGCTTTCTCTACTATGATTCATTTACAAAACTTTACGTTTTCCGTAAGTTTTCATACGAAATAGTCAATCGGTCTGCATTTTTTCAGAGAAATTTCGGCGGTTACGAATTCGGTTTGGCAACAAAGTTTTCTGATATTTTCGTGCGAATGATAACATTTAGTTGAACCAACTGATTTTTCGGCTGTTGAATTTGATTCGGCGGAATTTAACAAAATCAGCTGACGAAATTTTTACGTTTTAATTATCGGTAAAGAAATGACTTGGATTGCAATATGATGAATGACCGTTTCAAATCTGTTCTCGTTATCGTCGCGACCGTCGGCGTGATCATCTTCAATTATCTGGCGGCGACCGGAATTCTCGGCGGCATTGATCCGGGCGCGATTTCCGACAAATATCCGACGCGCATTACGCCCGCCGGTTACGCTTTTCCAGCGATTTGGAGCTTGATTTATCTCGGCATCTCCGCGTTCAGCATTTATCAGGCTTTACCGAAAAATCTCGAACGATTTCGTAACGTTCGCACCGTTTATATTTTGAGCTGCGCGGCAAATTGCGCGTGGCTTTATTTCTGGCATCAACAAGCGATTTTGGCGGCGCTGCTCGTGATTTTCGTATTGCTCGGCTCGCTCGCATTCATCAATATTCGACTGCAAACGACCGAATCGAACGGCGAATACTGGCTCGCCAAAGTTCCGTTCGGGCTTTATTTCGGCTGGGTCACGGTCGCCACGATTTTGAACGTAACCATCGCGCTCGTTTACTTAAACGTGCGGCTTTCCGATTCGGCGACAAATCTGGCGGGCGCGGCACTGATTTTAATTGCCGCCGCAATCGCCGCCATCGTTCGCTGGCGAATGCGCAATTATTTTTATCCGCTCGCCGTCGCGTGGGCTTTAACGGCGATTGCCGTCAAACAAAGCGGACAAACTCTGATCGTCGCCGCAGCCGCAGCCGGCGTCATCGCGTGTTTAATAGCCGCGATTTCGTTTGTGATGGAAATGAAATCATCGAACTTCAAATAATGAACAACGGAAAAATATGCGTCTCGGTCTGCGCGGAAACAGCCGACGA
>SXVE01000162.1 GCA_005790265.1 Acidobacteriota bacterium
CGGACAGGTTGAATCGGCTTGGAAACCGACGGCTCTTTCGTGGGCGGCGGCGAGCGGTTTGTGGCAGTTTATTCCGGGAACCGGTTCGCGATTCGGTTTGCGCCGCACGGCTTATGTTGACGAGCGAAACGGTTTTGAAGATGCGACGCGCGCTTCGGCTCGTTATTTGAAATTTCTGGCAAACCGTTACGGCGGCAATTGGGAACTCGCGATGGGCGCGTACAATTGCGGCGAAGGAAATGTTGACCGCGCGATTCGACGCGCCGGTGTTTCTAATTTCTGGGCGGCTTATCCGTATCTGCCGCAGGAAACGCGTAATTACGTGCCGAACATTCTAGCAACGATTTTGATTGCCAATAATCCGCAGCAATACGGTTTCGGTCACATTCGACCGTCAGCGCCGTTGCAGTATGATCGCATTCGCGTTCCGTCTTCGACCAACTTGAATTTGGTTGCGCAGGCTTCGGACACAAGCGTTCAGTATCTGCGCTACTTAAACCCTGAACTGCGCTCGAATATGACTCCGCCGGAGCCGTATATCGTTCGCGTTCCGGCTGGAAAAGCCAACGAAGTCGTCGCCCTTTTCCGCCGCGCTCCGGCATCGAAAATCAATAATTCAAATCTGGCAAATTCGGCGGCTGGGGAAACGTGGCAGACGATTTCCAATCGTACGGGCGTTGCCGTTGAACAATTGATGGCGGCGAATCCAGGGATGAAAATTCCAAAAGGTAAAGTTTTCGTACCGCAAGTCGGCAACGGCATTGATAAAATCAGTTACGTTCGCCCGACAAATGCGCCAGTTGCCGCGCAGAGCAATGTGAAAGTCGTCAAGGCGCAAGCCGGCGACACGGTTGCGAAAGTTGCGGCGCGCGCCGGTGCAAATGCAACGGAAGTAGCAAAGTTCAACGGACTTTTGCCGAATTCGGTTTTGCCTGCCGGTCGCGAAATTAAAATTCCCGGCAAATAATTTTGCGCTAATTTGGATTAATAAAAAAGGAAACGAGCGGAAACTTTTAAGCTAAAAGTTTCCGCTCGTTTCCTTTTTTATTCCTTATTTAGATTAAAGACCGAAATAGCTAAGTGTTGCGCATTTTCGCTGATAAAAAATGTTTGTGAGCTGTTTCGATACGCGAATTTGTACATAATGACTGCAAAAATCGTCTTTGTTAATTGTTTCCTCGCCGGGCATAATTTTTGCTCGAATTGGTTTGTTCAAAAAACAATAAAGGAGATTTAGACAATGCAGGAAAACAACCAAAATCCGGATGTCAATTCGCCGGTCAATCCGGGTGCCGAATCAGATATCGAACAAATTCATAACAACGATCCGCATCGTTCCAACGAGGAAATGCCCGTTCCGCCGGACACTGAACCGAACGCGCCGGTTGAGGAACCGCCCGAAACGAGCAAACCGGCGATTGAAGAAGATAACACCGAGCCGAAACAATTGGTTTAATTTATTTGCCACAGCTTGACAAACTTTTGAATTGTAACTAATCTTGTTACAGTTATGGCGGCAAACAGTCAATTTTCCATTGCAGTTCATATTTTGACGATGCTGGCAACGGCAGGCGACGAACGTACCAAATCGGATTATCTGGCGCAGAGCGTCAACACAAATCCGGTGGTTATTCGTCGCCTTTTGTGCAATTTGCAGGAAGCCGATCTGGTCGCTTCGCACGTCGGGGCAAGCGGCGGCACTCGTCTGGCGCAAAAGCCGGAAAATATCAAACTTTCAGAAATTTACAAAGCGGTCGTTACCGGCGATATTTTTTCGCTGCATCCGAAAACGCCGAATCAGGATTGTCCGGTCGGAAAAAATATTGCGGCGGTTTTGTGCGGACTGCAAAAAGAAATTGATAAATCCATCGAACATAAACTCGCGGAATATACTTTGCGCGATGTGCTGAAAATGATTGAATAGACGAATTTTTTTATCGTGAATTGTATCAATGAGTGTTACAAAAAAATTAACGAGTATGAAAGAATATCTTGAAAAATCAATGACTTACGCGGAATATATCAAGTTGATTGATGATTTACTGCTTGATGGAAAAACGACCGGATCAAATCAATCGGAAGCGATGTTCAATTACGGAAAATTGAATCGCCAGAGAATTCATCGCTTGGAAAAAAGCGTCGAAATTCGCACTGCGCTCGTTGAAAAAACGCAAAAATTAAATCGCTCGATGATCTGGCTGATTATCACTGAAGGCTGGTGCGGCGACGCGGCGCAGAATATTCCGATCATTGAAAAAATAGCGGCGCAAAGCGACAAAATCGAAACGCGCTACGTTTTGCGCGACGAAAATCTCGAATTGATGGACGCTTTTCTAACCGGCGGCGCGCGCTCGATTCCAAAACTGATCGCGCTCGATGCGGAAACTTTGGAGACAATCGGCAGCTGGGGACCGCGTCCGGCGGCGGCGATGAAATATTTTAATGAAATGAAAGCGCAGAAAATGGAAAAACCGCTGATGATGGAAAAAGTTCAGCGCTGGTATTTGCAGGACAAGGAAAACGCGATTCAGACGGAATTTGAAAATTTGATTGATGTTTGGGAAGGACAAGCGCGCAATTCGGCGGCGCACTAAATCTTAAAAAACAAAAAATAAAAGAAAAGAGGATAAAGAAGAATGTTAAAAATCAGCAGTTTTGTTTTGTTAAGCGCGTTATTTTTGGCGGCTTGCGCTAATCCAGCCGACGACAAAGCCAAAGCCGTAACATCTGACGCCAATTCGCAGAAAACAGTCAAACAATCGAAAGGCGAAAGTTTATCGGTAACGTCTGACACTTCCAAAGTAGAATTTACCGGCTCGAAAGTAACCGGCAAACACGACGGCGGATTTAAAGAATTCGTCGGCAATATTGATCTGGTCAACAACAATCCCGAACAGAGTCAGGTAACGTTTGACATCGCGATGAACTCGGTTTACACGGACGCCGACGGCTTGACGAAACATCTGCAAACCGGCGATTTTTTTGAGACGGAAAAATTTCCCAACGCCTCGTTTATTTCAACGAAAATCGTGCCCGATGCGACAAAAGGAGCCAATAATTATACGGTGACCGGCGATTTGGAAATGCGCGGGCAGAAAAAATCAATCGTATTTCCGGCGGTCATTACGGTCAATCCGAACGAAGTAACCGTCAACAGCGAATTTGCCATCAACCGCAAAGATTTCGGCATTGTTTACGCCGGAAAAGCCGATGATTTGATTCGCGACGAAGTCGTCATCAAGCTCAATTTGCGCAGTCCGCGCCGCAGTTAAAGTCTTTGAAAGTTTGTCCGTCAATCCCGCGTGAAAAAAGCGAATACATTTCCTGTCGTGTAGCAGCTTTTTACCCGAGTTTGACGGGCAATTTATTTTAATCAGAAGCCAAGATTGCGGCAGATTTCGCGCGAAAAGCGACAATGCAGATTGGCAGATTATGTCTGCCAACGACCAGAAGTTCCGTTGCGGGAACAATTTTTGCGTGCGTCTATCGCTTCAGCTTTGAATGGGAAAATGAGAAATCGAGCGAGAACCGCGTCGTCAACGAAATTGGCGAAAATTTTCGTAGTTTGCGCGGTCTGGTTTAATTTTAAGTTTTATCGGTTGAGAATTATTTATGAAAGCATTTGAAATAAACGAATTCGGTATTGAGAATCTGAGCCTCGTCAACCGGGAAATGCCGGAAGCGCGCGGAACGCAGGTATTGGTAAAAATTCGCGCCGTTTCGTTGAATTATCGAGATTTAATGATGGTCAAAGGCGCGTATAACCCGAAATTGAAAACGCCGCTCGTGCCGTTTTCCGATGGCGCGGGCGAAGTCGTCGCAGTCGGCGAAAGCGTCACAAAATGGAAAGTTGGAGACCGCGTTTGTCCGATTTTTATGCAGGGTTGGCACGACGGCGCGATTGATTTTCACAAAGCGCGCACGGCTCTCGGCGGCGATGCGGACGGAGTTTTGCGCGAGTTCGGCGTGTTTGATGAAGCGGGATTGGTCGCATTTCCCAATCATTTTTCGTACGAGGAAGCGGCGACTTTGCCGTGCGCGGGCGTGACGGCTTATAACGCGCTTTATTGTTCGGGCGGCATCAAACCGGACGATTCGATTTTGGTTCAGGGAACGGGCGGCGTTTCGATTTTCGCTCTGCAATTGGCGAGCGTTCTCGGATGCCGCGTTTTTGTTATTTCCAGTTCGGACGAAAAATTAAAACGCGCCGCCGAATTGGGCGCAACCGATTTAATCAATTACAAAACCGATCCTGATTGGGACAAAACGATTATTGATGCGACCGAAAAACGCGGCGTTGACACAGTCGTCGAAGTCGTCGGCGCGTCAACAATGCAGAAATCGGTGAATGCCGTCAAAATGGGCGGACACGTCGCTGTCATCGGCGTTTTATCAAACGAAGGCGCTTTTAATCCGACTTCGATTTTAATGAAAACCGTTCGTTTGCAGGGAGTTTATGTCGGTTCGCGGCAGATGTTTGAAGATTTAAATCGCGTTTTTTGCCAGCACACGCACTTAAAACCGGTGATTGATCGGGTTTTCGCTTTTGATGAAACAAAAGAAGCGCTGAAATATATGGAAAGCGGCGCGCACTTCGGTAAAATTGTGGTCAAAATTTAGGTTTGACGAATAATAAAACTTTGAAGCCAATAATCGAAAATTATTAATATTGAAGGAGAATTTTATGGACGGATTAAATGAGCCGAATGAGCCGCGCAAAATGATTGCGCCCGAAGACTGGGAAACGTTTCTGCACGATTTTGCGGCGCGCAACAAAAATCGCCGCGCGCGTTTCGATGTTTTTCGGCACAGCGGCGCAGTCGAAACCGAAGCGCGCGAAGAACATCTCGCGGATATTGTTTTTGCGAATGAAAACAATAAAAAGTCGGTTGAAATAATTCGCGTTGACGGCAACGATGATAACGCGGAAAAAACGCGCGACATAATTACCAACGTGCGCGGGATTGCCGTGCAATATGAAACGGACGGCAGTGAAAACGCGCTTGAAATCACGGACGATCAGGATACTTTGATAAGTTTGCGGCTCGAGTCGAAACTTGACGGAAATTCATAAAAACAGATGGAATTTTTGGCACCGGAGATTCAAAGTTACGCCGAACGGCACACGTCCGCCGAAAGCGAATTGCTGGCGGAATTGAGAGGCAAAACCGAGCGTGAACGTCCGGATAAATTAATGCTTTCGGGTTTTTATCAAGGTCGCTTGCTGGCGATGTTCAGCAAAATGATGCAGCCGCGCCGGATTCTCGAAATCGGAACTTTTATGGGTTATTCGGCGCTTTGTCTGGCGGAAGGTTTGAGCGAGGACGGAAAAATCATCACGCTCGATGTCGAGCCGGAAACGAACGCGATAGCCAAAGAATTTTGGGCGCGAACTTCGGATTACGCCAAAATCGAAAGTTATCTCGGCGACGCGGCGCAGATTATTCCGACTCTTACTGAAACATTCGATCTGGTTTTTATTGACGCGGACAAACCGAGTTACGCGAAATACTACGACTTGATTTTTCCGAAACTGCGCGTCGGCGGAATCATTATCGCCGACAACGTTTTGCGCAGCGGCAAAGTTTTGAAAGCGGAAAACACGGACGAAAATGCGGCTGCGCTGCACAAATTTAATCAAAAAATTCAGGCGGACGAGCGCGTTTCAAACGTTCTGCTCGCCGTGCGCGACGGTTTGATGGTCGTCAGAAAAGAAAGAGATTAAAAATTATGTATATTGTTACGGGAGCGACGGGAAATACCGGTTCGGTCGTCGCTAAAACATTGTTGGAAAAAGGTTTGCCGGTGCGCGTGATTGTGCGCAATCGCGCAAAAGCGGCGGAATTGGAACAGCTCGGCGCGGAAATCGCGGTTGCCGATTTGCACGACGCGGCGGCTTTAACCGAAGCACTGCAAGGCGGAAAAGTTGTGTATTTGATGAATCCGCCCGCGCCCGAATCGGAAAATCTTTTGCTCGAAGCGGAGAAAGTAATTGCGGCTTTTCAAACGGCGAGTGCGAATTCGGCGCTCGAAAAAATCGTCGCTCTTTCGTCAATCGGCTCGCAATTATCACACGGAACGGGAAATATTTTGACGACCTACAAACTCGAGCAGGCGTTTGAAAGTTCAAAAATTCCGGTAACTTTTATTCGCGCCGGAAGTTTTATGGAAAACTGGAACGCGGTTTTGGAAACGGCGAAAAATCAGGGCGTTTTGCCGAGCTTCTTTCAGCCGCTCGACCGGAAAATTCCGCAAGTTGCCGCCGCCGACATCGGGCGCGTCGCCGCCGAAGCAATGCAGGAAAAAACGTCGGGCGTCGAAATCAAAGAACTCGCCGGATTCTGGACTTCGCCGGATGAAACCGCCGAAGCCGTCGGCAAAGTTTTAGGCAGAGAAATCAAAGCCGTCGCCGTTCCCAAAGATCAGTGGACTGGAATTTTAAGTCACTATAATTCGCCGAAAAACGCGGAATCGGTGGCGGAAATGTTTCAGGGATTTAACTCGGGACATATCAAATTTGCAACAGAAAATCAGATTGCGGGAAAAATTACGCTCGAAGATTACGCCAGAGAAGCGTTGAAATAAGCGTCAAAAATTAAAAAGAAATATGAATTTACACTTAGAAGGAAAAAAGGCTTTGGTGACCGGTTCGACCGCCGGAATCGGTGCGGCGATTGCGAGCGTTCTGGCGCGCGAAAATGCGGACGTGATCGTTAACGGGCGAACGCAGAAACGAGTTGACGAAGCGATTGAAAAGATCAAAAAAGAATCGCCGAACGCTGCTGTGACGGGCGTTGCCGCCGATTTAGCGACGGCGGAAGGCGCAAAGACCGTCACGGATTTTGCGCCCGAAATTGATATTTTAATCAACAATATGGGAATTTTTGAGCCGAAACCTTTTGCGGATATTTCCGACGAAGACTGGCTCAAGTTTTTTCAGGCGAACGTGATGAGCGGCGTGCGTCTGAGCCGTTTTTATTTCCCGAAAATGATTGCGAAAAATTGGGGCAGAATTATTTTCGTTTCGAGCGAATCGGCAGTTAATATTCCGTCGGAAATGATTCATTACGGAATGACGAAAACGGCGCAGATTGCCGTCGCGCGCGGTTTGGCGGAAACGACGGTCGGCACGGGCGTGACGGTCAACACGATTTTGCCCGGTCCGACGGCGTCGGAAGGCGTAACGACTTTCGTTTCGCAAATGGCTGAACAGCAGAAAATCAGCAACGAGGAAATGGAAAAACAGTTTTTTGAAACGGCGCGTCCGTCTTCGCTGTTAAAACGCTTTATCGAACCGTCGGAGATCGCTGAATTTACGGCGTTTATCTCAAGTCCGTTATCATCGGCGACAAACGGCGCTGCGCTGCGCGCCGAAGGCGGTCTGCTGCGCTCGATTACTTAAAGTTTTTTAATTCAATTTATTATTGAGAGGAGAAATCAGAAGAATTATGGCAAACGAAATTTATGAAATTCCCGTGAAAACGATTGACGGACACGAAACGAATTTGGGTGAATATAAAGACAAGGTTTTGCTCGTCGTCAACGTCGCGTCGAAATGCGGTTTGACGCCGCAATACGAAGGTTTGCAGAAACTTTACGGCGAATATCACGATAAAGGTTTGGAAGTTTTGGGTTTTCCGGCAAACAATTTTATGGGGCAGGAACCGGGAAACGAAGCGGAAATTAAAGAATTTTGCGACTCGAATTACAACGTCAAATTTCCGCTTTTTTCAAAAATTTCCGTCAAAGGCGACGATCAGCATCAGCTTTATCATTATTTGACCGAGACCAAACCGGACACGGACGTCAACGACGGCGTGATGGAAGAAAAACTCGCCGGTTATGGTTCAAAACGCTCGACGCCGAGCGAAGTTTTGTGGA
>SXVE01000163.1 GCA_005790265.1 Acidobacteriota bacterium
CTCGATTAACCTGCTTTATGAAACAAGTCGGCGTTTCCGACTTCGACGCGCTTCACAAATATTCAATTGAAAACGTCGAACAATTCACCGCTGAAGTTTTGAAATTTTTAGACATAAAATTCAATCCGCCGTATGAAAAATTATTGGACACATCAAACGGCGTCGAGTTTCCGAATTGGCTTTCCGGCGCAGGTTTGAACATCACCGAAATGTGTCTCGACCGCTGGCAAACCGACGAAATGAAAGACCAGCCCGCGATAATTTGGGAAGGTGAAGAAGGCGAAACCCGGCAGATTTCTTATGCGGAATTGTTTGAACAAGTTGAGCTATGCGCCGCCGGTTTGCGAGCCGACGGTTTTGAAAAAGGCAACGCTATCGGCATTCATTTGCCAATGATTTCCGAAACGGTCGTTATACTTTTGGCGATTAACCGCATCGGCGCGATTGCAGTTCCAGTTTTTTCCGGCTACGGCGTTGAAGCAATCGCCAGTCGGATGAACGCCGTCGGCGCAAAAGCACTTTTTACGGTTAAAAAGTTTTCACGACGCGGCAAGGAAATTCGCGCTTCTCAAGTCGCTTTTCAAGCCGCCGGTAAATGTCCGTCTGTGAAAAAAGTTTATGTGGTGGATGAAAGTTACAAAGAGTTTCTCACAAATTCAAAGCCTAATTATGATCAGGCAAAAAGAAAACGCGAAGAATATGAAAAATTAACCGATGAAGAAAGAGTTGAACTCCATCGAAAAATGGAAGTGCGGAAACAAGAAATGGAGAAAGAAATTAATGAGCGAATTTTTAATGAGCTAAAGGAAAAAGGAGTTTCAAATAAAGAAATCGGGAGAGTTAAACAGGAAATTGCTAACGGTTGTAAGCAACCGATCATTGTAAAAATCAATGAAAATGAAACATTTATCATCGGCGCTTCGCCGTCTTCGCAAAAAGCCGTTTCGTTGAACAAATATACTTCCGCGTCTTGGATAAGATTGCTCAGAAACGTAAAGAATGAGACGGATTTTTCCTTATATCTTGAACCGACGCTTGCCGAGGATCCGCTGATAATTCTTTATACGTCCGGCACGACCGGAAAGCCGAAAGGCATCGCGCACACGCACGCGAGTTTTCCGATTAAAGCGGCGCAGGATATGGCTTTCGGGACTGATGGCGGGAAAGGCACGCGCATTTCGTGGCTGACCGATCTCGGCTGGATGATGGGACCGTGGCTGATTTACGGCGCGCTCATAAACGGCGCGACGATTTGTCTTTACGACGGCGCGCCGGATTATCCGAACGCGGACAGAATGTGGGAATTTTGCGCGAAACACAAAGTCGAAATCCTTGGAATCTCGCCGACGCTCGTGCGGTCGCTCGCCACGAACGGCGACGAATTGCCGAAAAAACACGATCTTTCTTCCTTACGCGCTTTCGCTTCGACGGGCGAACCGTGGAATCCCGCGCCGTGGTGGTGGCTGTTTGAAAAAGTCGGCGATTCCAAATTACCGATTATCAACTATTCGGGCGGCACGGAAATTTCCGGCGGAATTTTGATGAACAATTTTCTCACGCCGATCAAACCGTGCGGATTTTCCGCCGCGTGTCCGGGAATGGACGCTGATATTGTCAACGACAAAGGCGAATCGGTCGGCGCGAACGAAGTCGGCGAACTCGTTATTCGTCAACCTTGGATCGGAATGGCGCGCGGTTTCTGGGGCGAAAAAGAAAGATATTTGGAAACGTATTGGTCGCGTTTTGAAAAAACTTGGGTTCACGGCGATTGGGCGATGAAAGATTCAGACGGGCATTATTTTATTCTCGGACGATCCGACGACACCTTAAAAGTCGCCGGAAAACGCGTCGGTCCGGCGGAAGTCGAAAGCCTGCTCGTCGCGCATAAACACGTCGCCGAAGCCGCCGTCATCGGCGTTCCCGACGAAATCAAAGGCACAGCGATGGTCGCTTTCGTCGTTCTGAAAACGGCGGAAACGGAAAATCTCGCCGCCGAATTAAAAACGCTCGTCGCCAAAGATATGGGCAAACCGCTCGCGCCGTCGAAAATTCATTTCGTCGCCGCGATTCCCAAAACGCGCAACGCCAAAGTGATGCGCCGCGTCATTCGCGCCGCTTATCTCGGCGAAGACGCGGGCGATTTGTCAGCGCTCGAAAATCCGCAGGCGGTTGAGGAAATCGCGAAAAGAGCGAATAATAAAAACTCGTAGTCGAATTTTTACTGCATTTTTTGCAATTCGACCGGCTTTATAATGACGCGTAAGAACTTAACACGATTCGCCTGGTTGTCCATCGCCGCTGCCGTCGCGACAATCACATTGAAAGCGGGCGCATACTGGCTGACCGGCTCAGTCGGTTTGCTGTCGGACGCGCTCGAATCGGTGATTAATCTGGCGGCGGCGACGGTCGCGCTGCTGATGCTCAAATTGGCGGCTCGTCCGCCGGATGACGATCACACGTTCGGTCACGACAAAGCCGAATATTTCGCGAGCGGCATTGAAGGAACTTTAATTTTAATCGCCGCTTTGAGCATCGGTTGGGCGGCAATCGGCAGGATTTTCGCGCCGCAGCCGATTGAACAAGTCGGTTTCGGTCTCGCCGTTTCATTTGCGGCGACGGCGATTAATTTAGTTGTCGGGCTGATTTTAATTCGCGCCGGTCGGGAAAATCGCTCGATTACGCTCGAAGCCGACGGCAAACATTTGATGACCGATGTGTGGACTTCGGTCGGTGTCGGCGTCGGCATTTTAATCGTCGGCGTTACCGACTGGCAGATTCTCGATCCAATCGTCGCGCTGCTCGTCGCCGCGAACATCACCTGGGCGGGCGTTCAATTAATGCAGCGCTCGGCGCTCGGTTTGATGGACACGGCGATTTCTCCCGAAGAAAAAAAACTCGTCTGCGCCGTGCTTGATCGTTATGCGGGCGAACGCGCGATTGATTATCACGCTCTCCGCACGCGCCAATCGGCGACGCGCACATTTATCAGTATGCACGTGCTCGTTCCCGGCGCGTGGACGGTGCACGAAGGTCACCAATTGCTCGAAGAAATCGAAGCCGACATTCGCCGCGACGTTCCCGGTGCGGTCGTTTTCACGCATCTCGAATCGCTCGACGATCCGGCTTCGTGGCACGACATCGAACTTGACCGGCTCGAAGGCTGATTGAAAATAAAAAGATGCACGACGATTCAAAAAATTCAGTCGAAGTTTTTTCCATCGGTCACGGACGGCACGCGTGGGCGGATTTTCTCGCGCTTTTGCGTAGATATGAAATCGCGTTTGTCTGCGACGTGCGCAATCACGCGCGGTCGCGCTGGGTGCAGTTTAACGGTGCGGTTTTGGCGGCGAACTTGCTGGAAAACAACATCGGTTACGAACACCTGCCGGAAACGGGCGGCAAAAAAATCGCGGCGCCCGAAGATTTAAATCGCGGCATCGAGCGAATTTTGGAAATCGCGGCGGACGCGAAAACGGCGATGATGTGTTCTGAATCGCAACCATTAACGAAACATAAAATTCCGCGTGCCAACTGTCACCGCGTCGGATTGCTCGCGCCGCTGCTCAAATCAAAAGGCGCGGCGCGCATTATTCACATTCTGCCAAACAGCGATTCAATCGAATTCGACGAGGCGGCGACGCCTTCGATTTGGTAAATTTTTGGTTAAGCTTTGGACGCGGCGGACTTAGCCGACACTTTTCAAGCTAGTTTATCGTTGCTGTCAATTCAATTTTTAATCGCCTATCCGATTGACGACAGCAGCAACCGTCGCGATTAATTCGTCTAATTCAACCGGTTTGCTTAAATGCGCTTGAAAGCCCGAACGAAGAGCGCGGGTTTTATCTTCCGGTCGGGCATACGCGGTCAAAGCGACTGCCGGAAGCGCGCGGTATTTTTCGTTTTCGAGCAGGCGCACCGATTCGATTAGTTGATAACCGTCAGCCTCCGGCATTCCGATGTCGCTGATGAGCACGTCGAGCGCCGCGTTTTTTAATAAATTCAGCGCTTCCGCCGTTGATTTTGCCGCCGTCACCTGCGCGCCGTAATGTTCGAGAAAACTTTTGAGCATTTCGAGACTGTCCAATTCATCATCAACCAACAAAATTTTCAATCCGTTCAAGCGCGCAAAAGCCGCTTGAGTAACGACGCCGTTGTCATTTTCAAAATTCGGCGAAGAGTTTTCCGGAACGAACGGCGTCATTTTCGCCAGCGGCGTGAGCGGCAGCGAAACCGCAAAAGTTGCGCCTTGATTTTTGCCGCCGCTCTCGGCGCTGACCGTTCCGCCGTGCAGTTCAACCAAATGACGAACAATGGCGAGTCCGAGTCCGAGTCCGCCGAAATTCCGCGTCGTCGTGCCGTCGGCTTGCAGAAAGCGGTCGAAAACAAACGGCAGAAAATTCGGCTCGATTCCCTGTCCGGTGTCTTTGACCGCGATGACGAGATCGCTTTTTTCGGTGGATAAACTGATTTCAATCTGTCCGCCGGACGGAGTGAATTTGATGGCGTTGGAAATCAGATTCCAGAAAACCTGTTGCAGGCGTTCGATATCGCCGAGAATCGAATCCACGTTTGATAAAACTTTTTGCCGCACGGTTAAATTTTTCGCGTCGGCTGCCGGTTTCAGAGTTTCAATGGCGGAGCTGATTAATTCGATTGGATTGAGCGGCGCAATTTGCAGCGTGAGCTTGCCGGTGATGATGCGCGAAACATCGAGCAAATCTTCGATGATTTGCGCCTGCGCGCGCGCGTTGCGGTGAATCGTTTCGATGGCGCGCGCCGATTCCTGTTCGTTGAGCCGTCCGGTGTTGAGCATATTCGTCCAGCCGAGCATCGCATTGAGCGGCGTTCGCAGTTCGTGCGAAACGGTGGCGAG
>SXVE01000164.1 GCA_005790265.1 Acidobacteriota bacterium
TCTTCAGTTGGAAGCGCGGAAAATATCGGGAAAGTCGTTGAGATTGTCAGCAAAGAAACCGAAAAAAACGCGTGCGTCGTTGTGCTGTCGGCGATGCAGGGCGCGACCGATGCGCTGATTGAGGTTGGGAAAATTGCCGAAACGGGCGACGAGAGTTTTCGCGACAAAATCAAGGCGATTGAAGACAAACATCTCGGCGCGGTGCGCGATTTGATTCCGGTTAGTGTGCAAAGCTCGCTGCTCAGCTTCGTTAAAAAACAGATTAACGAACTCGAGAATATTCTCGAAGGCGTTTATCTTTTGCGTGAACTAAGCCCTCGCACGCTCGACCGCATCGTCAGCTTCGGCGAGATTCTTTCGACGAAAATCGTATCGGCGAAATTCGACGCGCTCGGCGTGGAAAATGTTTGGGTTGATTCGCGCGAATTAATCAAAACAGACTCGAATTTCAATTTCGCGGCGGTTGATTTTGCGAAAACGAACGAGTTAATTGCAAGTTATTTTAATAATTCCAGCGCCAAACTTTTCATTTTGCCCGGTTTCGTCGCGTCGGACGCCAATAATATTACGACGACTTTGGGGCGCGGCGGTTCGGATTATACTGGCGCGATTTTGGCGGCGGGTTTGGATGCGGAAGTTTTGGAAATTTGGACGGATGTTAGCGGAATGATGACGGCTGATCCGCGCATTGTCAGGAATATTCGGCGTATTCCGCGCATCACTTACCGCGAAGCGATGGAGCTTTCGCACTTCGGCGCGAAGGTGATTTACCCGCCGACGATTCAGCCGGTTTTGCAGAAAAATATTCCGATTTTAATCAAAAATACGTTTGCGCCCGACGATTTTGGAACGTTGATCGAAGCCGAAACCGACGACCGGCAGGATATTATTCGCGGCATCACGAGCATTGACCGCATTTCGGTTTTGAATTTGGAAGGCGCGGGAATGGTCGGCATTCCGGGATTTTCCAAACGACTTTTTGACGCGCTTTCCAAAGCGAAAATTAACGTGATTTTAATCACGCAAAGCAGTTCGGAACATTCGATTTGCGTCGCGATTGAGGAAAAATTCGGCGCGTTCGCCAAAGAAAAGGTTGACCGCGAGTTTGAATACGAAATCGCGACCGGAAAAATCGAGCCTTTGCGCGTTGAAAACGGTTTTTCGTGTCTCGCCGTCGTCGGCGACAATATGAAGGCGCACACCGGAATTTCCGGCAAAATGTTTACGGCGCTCGGCGCGCAGGGCGTCAACATTCACGCCATCGCGCAAGGCTCAAGCGAGAGAAATATTTCGGCGATTATCGAATCGAAAGACGTGCGCAAAGCCGTCAACACTCTGCACGAAGAATTTTTCTCGGACGGCAATCGCCAAATCAACGTTTTTCTCGTCGGCGTCGGCACGGTCGGCAAAAAACTGCTCGCGCAACTGAATCAGCAAAGCGAATATTTGCGCGAAAATCTGCGCCTCAACGTGCGCGTTGTCAGTCTCGCCAACAGCAAAAGCGTTTTGTTCGACGAAAACGGCATTGATTTGAATGATTGGGAAAAACTTTTGCGCGCCGAAAATGAAAAGCCGAAAATCGAAAACCGCCAAACGAGTGATGAAACGGCGCGTTTAATCGCGGAAAAAAATCTGCGCAATTCGATTTTCGTTGACGTGACGGCGAACAGAGAAGTAACCGAAGTTTACGCCGAACTCTTGCGCAAAGCCGTCTCGGTCATCGCGTGCAACAAAATCGCCGCGTCGGACGATTACGAAAAATATCGCAATTTGAAAAACTTGGCGCGCGAATATAACACGAATTTCTTGTTTGAAACGAACGTCGGCGCGGGATTGCCGATTATCAACACGCTTTCGGATCTGACGCGCAGCGGCGATGAAATCAAACGCATCGAAGCCGTTTTGTCGGGAACTTTGAATTTTGTTTTTAACAATTACGACGGCACAAAATCGTTTTCCAGCGTCGTGCGGCAGGCGCAAACCGAAGGCTACACCGAACCCGATCCGCGACTCGATTTGAGCGGCACGGACGTCGCCCGCAAAATTCTGATTTTAGCGCGCGAAGCCGGTTACAAAATCGAAATGGCGGACATTGAAAACGCCGGTTTTCTGCCCGAATCGTGTTTGCAGGGAACGGTCGAAGATTTTTACAGCGAAATGGAACGGCACGAAGAATATTTCAAAAATCTGCTCGAAACCGCGAAAAATCAAGGCTTGTCGTTAAAATACATCGCGAGTTTCGACAACGGAAAAGCGTCGGTCGGTTTGCAGAGCATTGACGCGGCGCACAATTTCGCCAATCTTTCGGGCAAAGATAACGCCGTGCTTTTTTATACGAATCGCTACGCCGATTTGCCGCTCGTCGTCAAAGGCGCGGGCGCGGGCGCGGACGTTACGGCAGCGGGAGTTTTTGCCGATATTATTCGCGCGGCGAGAAGCTGAAGCAATGGATAATTGATAATTGATAATTGATAGTTAAAGCCGTTTCCGTATTTCTTAAATTATCAATTTTCCTCTATCAATTACTCCTCGCGTATTCGTCGAGTTTGCGATACAGCGTTTTGCGGTCGAGTCCGAGCAATTCGGCGGTGCGCGATTTATTGCCGCCGCATTCGCGCAGAGTTTCCGTAATATATTCGCGTTCGAGTTCGGCGAGCGACATTCGTTCGGTTTTCGCGCGAGATAAAAGCGCGGAATTTGCGCCGCTCGAACGAATTCTTTCCGGCAAATCTTCCGGCGTTAAAATCGCGCCGCGCGCTAATGCGACAGCGCGTTCCATCGTATTTTCCAGTTCGCGCACGTTGCCGTTCCAACTGTAAGCCGTCAAAATCGCCAGCGCTTCCGCCGAGATTGCGAGCGTCATTCCGTCGCGCCGATATTTATGCAGAAAATGTTCAATGAGCAGCGGAATATCAAAAATTCGCTCGCGCAAAGGCGGAACGTGCAGATGAATGACGTTCAAGCGCCAGTATAAATCATCGCGAAAAGTTCCCTCGGCAACCGCCGTTTCCAGATCGCGGTTCGTCGCGGCGATTAAGCGAACGTTAACCGATTTTTCGCGGTTGTCGCC
The DNA here is from genome assembly GCA_005790265.1 of Acidobacteriota bacterium. Lineage (GTDB taxonomy): Bacteria > Acidobacteriota > Blastocatellia > Pyrinomonadales > Pyrinomonadaceae > SXVE01. The sequence continues at coordinate 3,071 of SXVE01000164.1, forward strand.
GATGCGCCGAATCATATTTTCCTGCAAAACTCTGAGCAGTTTCGGCTGGACGGCGAGCGGCAATTCGCCGATTTCGTCAAGAAAAAGCGTGCCGTTGGTCGCCGATTCAAAAAGTCCGACGCGCGCCGTCTTCGCGCCGGTAAATGCCTGTCCGGTGTGTCCGAAAAGCTCGGATTCGACGAGTTCTGCCGGAATCGCCGAACAGTTGACGGCGACGAATTCGCCCGTTCGATTTGACGCTTCGTGAACGGCGCGCGCGATTAATTCTTTTCCCGTTCCCGAATCGCCGGTGATTAAAACATTGCTGCTGCTTTTGCCCGAACGGCTGACGAGATCGAGCAGTTCGCGAATTTGTCTGGACGCGCCGATGATTTCCGCCGGAATTTCGGTATTTTCCCGGCGCAGACGCGCCGCCGCGCGAACGGCTTTGGTTGACTGCAAAGCCGCGCTCGCCGCGCCGATCAAGTCTTTTGTCTGAAACGGTTTAGTGATGTATTGAAACGCACCGTTTTTGACTAATTCGACCGCCTGCTCGACCGAACCGAACGCGGTGATCACGATCACGGCGGTTTCGGCGCGGTTGGCACGAACCAATTTGACCAGCTCGCTGCCTTTCATTTCGGGCAGCTGAATGTCGGTGACGATTAAATCGAGAAATTCTTTTTCGTCGAGAATTATGTCGCGCGCCGCGCCGCCGGTTTTCGCCGTCAGCGTTTCAAAGCCTTCTTCATCAAACACTTCCACGAGCAACTCGCGCAAATCCTGATCGTCTTCAACTATTAAAATTCGGTCTTTCATTTTGTTTTTATGATTAATAGTTTCAAGTGTTAATTCGGCGACAGCGGCAGATAAACCGCGAAGATCGCGCCGCCCGTTTCATGGTTGCGCGCTTTGATTTTTCCGCCGTGTTCTTCGATGATGCGATTGGCAATCGGCAAACCTAAACCCGTGCCTTTGCCGATGTCTTTCGTCGTAAAAAACGGATCGAAAAGATAAACGAAATGCTCGTCGGGAATGCCTTTTCCCGTGTCGCTGATTTCGACGACCGCAAAATCTTCGTCGGTAAACGCTCTCAGCAAGAGACTTCCGCCATCGGGCATTTCCTGCAAAGCGTTGATAAAAATATTGAGCCAAACCTGCTGCAAATAATTCGGATCGGCTTTGACGTGCAAATTGTCAGCGGCGGAAAATTCGACCTCAATCTTTGACGCTTCAGCGTTTTCTTCGATTTGTTCGAGCGCGATTTTGAGCGACGCGCTCAAATTTACTCGCGCGATGTTCAAATTAAACGGTCGCGCCAAGTTCAGCAATTGGCGAACGAGATGGGTGATTCGCGCGACGTTCGAGCGAATAATTTCCAGATTGCGCTGTTTTTTTTCCGGCGTAATGTCGGCGCGATTTTGAATCTGTTCGGCGCGCGCGTCAATTACGTTGAGCGGCGCGCCGAGTTCGTGCGCGACGCCCGCCGCGAGTCTGCCGACGAGCACGAGTTGTTCGTTGTGTCGCAATTCGCGTTCTAACCGCAGACGATTTTCGGTTTCTTCGCGTGCGGCGCGGTTTTGCTCGTTCAAGTTTTCCGCCATCTGGTTAAACTGTGCGGCTAATCGCCCGATTTCGTCGCGGCGCGACGCAGCGGCGACCTGGTGCGCGAAATCGCCTTTGCCGACCGCTTCGGTCGCTTTGAGCAGCGAATTAATCGGCACGGAAAGATTGCGGCGCAAGACGAAATAAACAATGGCGAAAATCACGGCAAGCAGTAAAACGAGCGTTAAAACCCAGTAGAGCCGCGCAAAGAGAATCTCGTTTTCGATGCCGTCAAGCGATTTGACGAGTTCGACCGCGCCGACGGTTTTTCCGTCAATGCGCATCGGCAAAACAATCGAAGCAAAGCGTTTTCCGTCAATCACGCGAACCGTATAACTTTGTCGGTTCTGGCTCAAAACTTCGCGCAGTTCCGGCGGTCGCCGCAGCGTTTCTTCGGTCAGCGGCTGCGATTCGTTCAGCAGATTTTCTTTTTCATCGAACAACAAAACGGCGTAAATCTCCGTGTTTTCGCGCAAACGGTCAATCAGTTTTTGCGCTTCCGAAACGCGTTCGGCGGCATAATCCTCTTCGAGCGCGATTTGCAGCGTGACGGCGTGCGCGTGCAGCTCGTCGCGCGTCGCGTGTTCGAGCGCGATTTCATACTGCTTCAAACTTAAAAGTCCGGCGATCAGCATCACCAGACCGACCGAAATAATAAGCAGAATTAATAGTTTTGTGCTGATTCTCATAACCCGCCAACGTGGACTTGTGCCACTGTATTGTGGCATTTTTCCCCAATTTATCAAGCGAACGTCAAAATTATGTAGTCATAAGCTATTTGAATTCTTGGTCAAAACGTCAATAAAAATCAAGTCGAAACAAAAGCGCGAGAAAACTTATGCCGCTAAAATCGTTTCGGCATCGGAGTTGCAGTCACTCACTGCGGATCTATTTGACGAGAATCTAAGTTGTTCAATCAAAAAGCAAGTTTTTAATTTTATTTTCTAATTTTAAGAAAAGTTACTTACTGCACGAAAAAAGTTACGAAACGACTGATGTTCACAAAACACATAAATAGATAAAAGGAAGATTTGAGTATGAGTAATGAGTTGAAAAAAGGAATGTTTTCAAACATCGGCGGCGATATTGCCTCCGGATTAGTAGTGTTTTTCGTTGCTGTTCCGCTGTGTTTGGGCATCGCTTTGGCATCGGGCGCGCCGCTTTTTTCCGGCATCGTCGGCGGCATCGTCGGCGGTTTGGTCGTCGGCGCGCTGAGCCGTTCGCAGTTGAGCGTGACCGGTCCGGCAGCGGGTTTGGCGGCGATTGTGCTCGTGGCGATTACCGAACTCGGCGCGTTTAATATCTTTTTGTGCGCGGTGATTATCGCCGGATTTCTTCAGCTTGCGCTCGGTTTTCTGAAAGCCGGAACCATCGCCAATTATTTTCCGTCGAACGTCATCGAAGGAATGCTCGCGGGCATCGGGATTATCATTATCTTAAAACAGATTCCGCACGCCGTCGGTTATGATAAAGATTACGAAGGCAGCGAAAGTTTCGCCGATATTGTCGGAAATTTCGGCAACAATACGTTTACGATGCTCGCCGATTCGCTCAGATTTCTAACGCCGGGCGCGGTGATTGTCGCGGCAGTCGGCATTGCGCTGATGCTCGTCTGGGACAAAGTTGCTTTTCTCAAAAAAATCAAAGCGCTGCCCGGTCCGCTCGTCGCGGTTCTTGCGGGCGTGATTATCAACGAAATTTTCATTCTGAGCGGTTCGGGTTTGGCGATTCAGGGCGAACACTTGGTTAATCTGCCGGTCGCGACTGATTTGAACGGCTTTTTCGCGCAGTTTGCGATGCCCGATTTCAACGGATTTCTCGACAGCCGCGTGTGGGTGATCGGCGCAACGATTGCGATTGTCGCTTCCATTGAAACGCTATTGTGTATCGAAGCGACCGACCGCATTGACCCGCTCAAACGCTATACGCCGACGAACCGGGAATTAAAAGCGCAGGGCATCGGCAATATCGTTTCCGGTTTTCTCGGCGGTCTGCCGGTCACGTCGGTGATTGTTCGTTCGTCGGCAAACGTCAATGCGGGCGCGAAAACCAAACTTTCGACGATTGTGCATGGCGCGATGCTTTTATTTGCGGCGGCGCTGATTCCGTTTGTCCTAAACAAAATTCCGCTCGCCGCGCTCGCTGCGATTCTGCTTTTAACCGGCTACAAACTCGCGAAACCGGCGCTTTTCCGTAAATACTGGGCAAGCGGACTTTATCAGTTCGTGCCGTTTATCGTCACGATTTTGGCGATTGTTTTCACCGATTTATTAAAAGGCGTCGCGCTCGGAATGGTCGTCAGTGTTTTCTTTATTCTGCGCGAAAACTTGAAAAGCCCGTATTTCTTTCAGCGCAAAGAACATCACGACGGCGATATTATTCACATCAATCTCGCGCAGGAAGTTTCGTTTTTGAACAAAGCGGCGATCAAACAAACGCTCGAACATCTGCCGTCAAACAGTTACGTCATCATTGACGCGTCCGAAGCGGTTTACATTGACCACGACGTGCTCGAATTAATCAAGGAATTTCAGGACAGCAAAGCGGCTGACCGCGATATTCGGCTTGATTTGGTCGGCTTCAAACCCGAATATAAAATTGATAACACGCTGAATCGGCAGTTTGTTTTCTCGGAAGCGGAAAAAAATCAAGAACAATCGCACGGCGTCGCCGTTGTTCCGCGCCAGAAACACGCCGAACTGATCAGCAATCTCGTCGCCAAAACCGAGGGCGCGAAAGCGTAAATTAACAGGTAAAAACAAAATTTTTGACAAGGAGAATTTAATTGAAA
>SXVE01000165.1 GCA_005790265.1 Acidobacteriota bacterium
AGCCGACTGTCTTTTATCAATACATAATAGTTTGTCCGCGCTGATAAACGACAGCGTTAACAATATAAAGATCAGGTTTTTGCACGTTTTTCCGGTTATTTCGCTGCGCTGATTAATTTTGGCACGCTCTTTGCGAAGGAATTGAACAGCAATTGAGAGGAATTTTTATGAAAAACTTTTATCGAATCGCAAGAATTAATTTGATAGTAGCAATCACGCTAAGTTTAGCTCTCGCATCATTTGCCGCCAATAACAATAATTTGAAAACTTCGGCAAAAGGTGTTTCAGCGATTGCAGAGAATCTGGCTGGCAAGCTGAAAGCTGACTTAGCGGAAAATAATTTAACGGTGAAATTCGGTAAAATGGCGGAAACGAAGTTGTCCGCCGGCACAATTGAAATTCAGGGCGAAGCGTTTTGCGTTCTGCCAGCGGACAAGACTGAATTGCCGCTCAAATTTACAGCGAAAATTAACGCCGCTGAACAGACCGTTGCCGATGTGCAGTATGCTTTTGTTGAAAGTTCTTATGCTCCGGCTTTGGAGGAAGAAGTATTAATGACCGAACTGATGAAACAAATCAGTGCTGATTATAAAACCGATCAAATTACCATTGCGATAGACGGTTTTGAAACTCTCAATGCTTCAAATAATCAGAAAAACTTAAAAGGAATCGGTGAAGTCAAAATTGGGGAGGTTGAATGGAACAAAATAAGTTTTGATGTTGTGCTCGGCGCTGACAAAAAAGCCGCCAGAATTACTTACAGCATCAAATAGCAATCATTTTTTGATTCCGGTCAATCAAGAGACGAGTCTCACAACTCGTCTCTTTTAATTTTTACGAATAACGCATTTAGCAGAAAAAGGAGCGCGGAAAATTTTCCGCGCTCCTTTTTTTCGCGTTAGTTGCAGCCTAAGATTTAAGCAAACTTTTGGCGATGACGACGCGCTGAATCTCGCTTGTTCCTTCTCCGATAGTGCAAAGTTTGGCATCGCGCCAGTATTTTTCCGCCGGATAATCTTTTGTGTAACCGTAGCCGCCGTGAATCTGGATGGATTCTTCAGCGACTCGAACGGCGACTTCCGAAGCGTAAAGTTTTGCCATCGCCGATTTTTGCGAAACTTTTTTTCCGGCGTCTTTCATCGCTGCCGCCTGCAAAGTTAAAAGCCGCGCGCATTCGATCTGCGTCGCCATATCCGCCAGCTTAAATTGAATCGCCTGAAATTCGGCAATCGGTTTGCCGAATTGCTGGCGTTCTTTCGCATATTTGACCGCCGCTTCGTATGCGCCCTGCGCGATGCCGACCGAAAGCGCGGCAATCGAAATTCGCCCGCCGTCCAAGATTTGCATCGCCTGCAAAAATCCTTCGCCTTCGCTGCCGAGACGATTTTCATCCGGCACATAACAATCTTCAAAAACGACCGAAGCCGTTTCCGATGCTCGCATTCCAAGTTTGTTTTCTTTTTTGTCCGAACGAAAACCGTCCATTGTTTTGTCGAAAATAAATGCGGAAATGCCGCGATTGCCTTTTTCTTTATCGGTGACGGCAACGGCAACGAGCGTATTGCAGGCAATCGCGTGCGTGATGAAATTTTTTGATCCGTTAACTTTCCAGCCGCCGTTCGAGCGAATCGCGGTCGTGCGCGTTCCGGACGCGTCCGAACCGGCGTTTGATTCAGTTAAACCCCACGCGCCGAAGCTTTCGCCTTGAGCGAGCGGCACGAGATATTTACGTTTCTGTTCCTCAGAGCCGAACATATAAATGTGGTTTGAACACAGCGAATTGTGCGCGGCGACCGACAATCCGACCGAACCGTCAACGCGCGCGATTTCTTCGATAATCGTCGCGTATTCGATATAACCCATTCCCGCGCCGCCGTATTCTTCGGGGAAAATCACGCCGAGCAAACCGAGTTCGGCAAGCTGCGGGCGCAATTCCGCCGGAAAATGCTGCGTTTCGTCCCATTCCATCACGTTCGGCAAAATTTCGCTTTCGGCAAATTCGCGCACGCTGTATTTAATCTGCTGCTGTTCTTCGTTTAATTCAAAATTCATATTTCAATATTTTAATGGTTTGATGCAAAAATTTATTACATTATAACAAAAATTTAGATTGCCATAGCCGAAAGTATAAATCAACGATGCGACAAAAAAGTTAAATACTTGCGGCAATCATCGGTTAATATTTAATAAAAGTTGAGTTTGATGAAAATAATCAAAGAAATTACAAAATGGATTCTCGCGCTGATTTTCGTCGCGGCGGGAATCAATCATTTTCTCAATCCGGCGTTTTATCTGAAAATAATGCCGCCGATTTTGCCTTTTCATCTATTTCTCGTTTATTTGAGCGGAGTTTTTGAAATGATTTTCGGCGGTTTATTGTTAGTGCCGCGTTTTTCGCGGTCTGCGGCGTGGGCTTTAATCGCGCTGCTGATCGCCGTTTTTCCAGCGAATATTTATATGGCGATGAATCCGCAAATTTTTAGTCAATACAGCGAAACGGCTTTGTTTTTGCGATTGCCGCTGCAATTTGTGCTGATCGGCTGGGCGTTTTGGTACACAAAACGTTAAAGTTAAGAAAACAGAAAAAATTAAATTATGGATTGGAAAAACAACATCATTGAAACCGACGCGGAAATTCGCGAACTGCTCGAAAACACGAAAACCATCGCTGTGATCGGCATTAAAATGGAAGATTACCAGCCCGCTTTTTACGTGCCGCAATATATGAAAAGCGCCGGTTTTTCAATCGTTCCCGTGCCGGTTTATTACCCGGAAGCGACGGAAATACTCGGCGAAAAAGTTTACCGTCAATTGACCGACGTTCCGCAGGCGATTGATTTGGTCAATATTTTTCGCCGTTCAAACGACGTTGCGCGCCACGCCGACGATATTCTGGCGAAAAAACCGAAAGCTGTGTGGATGCAGTCGGGAATCCGCAACGATCAAGTCGCGGAAACCTTAGCGAAAGCGGGAATTAAGGTCGTGCAGGATTTGTGTCTGATGGTCGAACACCGCAGTTTGATGCGCTAATTAATCCGTTTTCAGAAGCCGCTTTTTTTAGGTCGGGCGCGGTTTTCTTTCGTGTCAAACTTTGATCTGGAATTAGTGCCGGATTTCGGCGCGGCGGAGTTCCGCTTTTTCGGTTTCGGCGTGCGAACGGTCGAAGCCGAAACAGCCGTCTGATTTTTCGCGGCGCTTTTCGGTTTTTTCGGCGCGGGATTCAAAAATTCTTTTACTTCTTCTTCTTCCAGCTCGCGATAAGCGCCGACGGGAATAAATTCGTCTTTGACGTGCGCGATTGCCGTGCGCCGCAGTTTAACGACCGAATGACCGATGGCGTCGAACATTTTGCGAATCTGCTGATTATGTCCTTCGTAAAGCGTCACTTCGTACCAGCCATTATTTTCCGTGTGTTTTAACTCGTTGATTTCGGCGGGCGCGGTTTTAAATCCGTCTTCGAGTACGATTCCGCGCCGCAGTTTGTTGATCGCGTTGCTGTTCGGCAAACCTTTGACTTTGACTTCGTAAACTTTCGCGAATTTTTTCGATGAAGCGACGAGATTGGTAAATTCGCCGTCGTTCGTCAAAATTATCAAACCTTCCGTGTTGTAATCGAGCCGACCGACCGGATAAACTTTTCCGAAACCTTTGACCAGATCGGTCACTAATTTTCTGCCTTCCGGATCGGCGGCGCTCGACAGATAACCTTTCGGTTTATTAACTAAAATATACGCGTTGGCGCGCTTTTCGAGTTTTTTGTTGATCAATTTTCCGCCGACTTTGATGTGATCAACTTCCGGATCGGCTTTCGTGCCGAGTTCGGTTACGATTTCGCCGTTCACCGAAACTTCGCCGTTGGCAATCATTTCTTCCGCTGCGCGACGCGATGCAATTCCGGCTTGGGCAATCAGTTTTTGTAATCTTTCCTGCATAAAAACAATTTAACACAGCGCCGCCGCGAACAAATAAGCGATTGATGCGAAAAGTCGGTTATTCATATTGGTAGTTCATAGATTGAATACAAAAAGCCTCGAAAATAAAAAATCGAGGCTTTTTGTGATTTTAATTTTACTGTCTCTCGCAATTTATTGAGGAGCAGTGATTTTGATGCTCGGATCAATTTCGTAAAGCGTTTTTGCAACGAAACGCCCGACGGTATTTTCCCCGCGAATTTCTTTAACGCTTTCGGTTTTCAGCAGTTTTCCGTTTTCCGCATAAAAATGTTTGGTCGTCGTAACGTGGTGGCTTTCACGATTGTTTCTCGAATCAATAGATTTGCTGTTCTCGATTTTGGCGTAAACTTTAACGTTTTGTCCGTCGAAAATTTCATTTCCGAGAAATTTATATTCGGTTTCAATTTCAATGCCGGTTTTGACCGTCACATTTTCCCGAATCCGAATGGCGTCGGCGGGCTTGACGATTCGAGTGATAGTCTCCGTCCATTCTCCGTTTTCTCCTTCGCGCGTATAAGTTTTATCGCCGATTTTAACCGTTTCATTTCTCTTCTTGAGCGACGCCGCATCAAACTCGAAAACCGATCGGTAACCGACGCCGGGAACATGTTCCGAAACTGATCTTATCAAAGTTTTTCGCGGCGGCGGAATAAATTTGGTCGGAACGTCCGAAACGTCGTTTTGCGGCAAAACTTCAAAAACGCTTTCTTGCGTGCGGGTTTCGCGATACGGCTGTCCAGACCGCCAGCGAAAAGAGTTTTTAAAGATCGTATCGAATTCCGATTGTTTGATAATCGTTTCCTGCCCGAAAACACCGAAAGAGGCGAAAAGCAGAAAAGCGAGCGCGAGAATATTTTTCATAGTTTTCTCCTGTCCGTTAAATTTACCGAAAGTAAAAAGCTATTTAATATCACGTTTCGCATTTTTTAGAAAGAAAAATTTTATTGCCCGAGCAAATCTTCAAAATCTTCGATTGAAGGCAGTTCCGATAAGTCTTTCAAACCGAATTGCAGCAGGAAATCTTTCGACGTGCCGTACATCATCGGACGTCCGACCGTTTCTTTTCTGCCTTTGGCGACGATCAGGCGTTTATCGAGCAGCGTTTTGATCGCCGAAGCCGACTGCACGCCGCGAATTTCGAGAATTTCGGGAACGGTGACCGGCTGTTTGTAAGCGATAACGGAAAGCGTTTCGAGCGCGGCGAGCGATAATTTCGCATTCGGGCGCGTTTTCAGAAAAGCGCGCACTTCTTCGTGATACTGCGTTTTAGTCGAAATCTGCCAGCCGCCCGCCAGCGCGCGAATCTGCAAACCGCCGTCGCGTTCGTCGTATTCATCGCGCAAATGCTCGACCGCCGACTGCACGAATTCGCGATCTTCGCCGAGCACTTCCGCCAGATTTTTAACGGTGATCGGTTCGTCGGCGACGAAAATCAGCGCTTCGACTATCGCCACGATTTCGCTGATTTCGCGCGGCTTTTTTTCTTCGTTCTCCAAATCCATTGTCTATACTTTTTTCAGTGTAATCGCGCCGAAAGTTACGTCCTGCGTTAGTTTCACGCTTTCCGTGCGGACGATTTCCAGAATCGCGATAAAAGCCGTGACGAGTTCGCGACGCGTGCGAATTTCCGCAAAAAAATCGAGCAGATTTAATTCTTTCGCCGTGAAAATGCGTTGTTTCATCAATTTCAGCATATCGGCGAGCGAAACTTCTTCGCGTTCGATTTCCATTTGCACTTCTTCTTTATGCCGCGCCAGAATTTTCTGGAAAACCGTCAAAATATCAAAAACCGTCGCGTTCGTTTCGGCGTTCGTCTCGTCCGATTCGATTTTCCCGCGCGGAAAAACCGCTTGTTCGACCGTCGAGCGTTCGTAAAGCATCTGCGCCGCCGCTTTGAATTTTTCGTATTCGAGCAGCCGATCAACCAGTTCGCGGCGCGGATCTTCAATTTCGCCCGCCGCATCCGCGAAAATTTCGCGCGGCAAAAGCATCTTCGATTTAATCTCGATCAAAGTCGCCGACATCACGATAAAATCACCGGCGAGCGAAATGTCGAGCGATTTCATCAAGCGAATATACTTCAGATATTCATCGGTGATTTTAGCAATCGGAATGTCGAAAATATTCGCTTTTTCCTGTTTGATTAAATACAAAAGCAGATCGAGCGGACCGGCGAACGCGCCGAGTTCGAGCTTGATTTCGTCCGGCGATTCCGCCGAAATATGCGGCGTTTCCGTATAAAAATCAAAAGTTAATTGTTCGCTTTGCTGCTCCATTTGAAAATGTGAATTCTAACTCATTGCGATTAAAAAACGGAAATGTGACGCAGACGCGCTTGGCGGAAAACGCGCGAAACCGGAATTTTTGTAATTTATTGATTGGCTGAAAATGCGTGCGACAAGAGTGCGGCGGAGATTGGTAAATTTCAGACGTATTTCGTTTCGCGCAAGTAAATAATGTAGTCAATCGGCGGCGGCGCAAAACCGGATTCGCGCATTTTCGCGACAATATTGCCGCGATGCGTCGCCGAGTGAAGCAAAACGTGCGCCAACATTTCGCGAAAAGTATTTTCGTATTCGGCGCCCGCGCTCGTGCGGTATTTGGCACGCAAGTCAAGACCTTCTTCGTCAAATCTTTTCAAAAGCCGCTCATAAAGCTCGGCAGTTTCGACCGCTTGAGAACCGCATTCTTCGATTGATAAATTTTGCCAGAAATCGAAACCGGTCGAATCTTTGCCGTAAAGCCGCTCGAAATATTCTTTTTCAGCGATCAGCAGATGAGCCAGAATGCGCCGCGCCGCATCGCACGAATCGCGTTTCAGCGCCGCGACGATTCGCCGATTCGCCCAATCATTATAGATAAAAAGTCCGCGCAAATGCTCAATCGTGTTCATCGCTTATTCGGCGGCGTAATCGCGCAAATCTTCAAGCCGCGCAAATTGAAGCGCGTTTTCGTGCGTCGCTTCCAAAACAACTTCCGGCGCCATTCCCGCGTCAAACGCTTCCTGCCAGCGCGCCGCGACGAGACACCATTTGTCGCCCGCTTTCAAACCGGGAAAATCGTATTCCGGTCGCGGCGTCGAAAGATCGTTGCCGCGCGATTTGGAAAACGCCAGAAATTCGTCGGTCGCGACGATGCAAACCGTGTGACTGCCGCGATCATCCGCGCCCGTTTTGCAGTAACCGTCGCGGTAAAATCCGGTTTTCGGCTTCAGACAGCAAACTTTTAATTCGGTTCCCAAAACATTTTTCGGCTTCGGCTTATGCCCGTTTCCGTTTCCATTAGTAATACTCATAAAATCTACTGATTTATCGCACCGATTCAATCAACTCAAGCGCTCGTTCAATCGGACGCGCCAAAACCGCGCGGTCGCCGACTTCGACAATCGGACGCTGCAAAATCGAAGGATTTTCGACGATTATTTTCATCAATTCGTCTTCTTTTTCCACTTCGGCAACTTTTAATTCCTTGTAAACCGCTTCATTCTTGCGCACGACATCAAACGCCGAAAGATTCGCTTTCTTTAACAAATCTTTCAATTTTTCTTCGGTCAAAGGCTCGATAAAATAATTGACTTTCCGGTAATCTATGCCGTTTTCTTCAAACAATTTATTCAAATTGCGGCACGTCGTGCAAGTCGGTTTTTCGTAAACGGCGATTTTCTTTAACATATCAAAATTAAACACATAGAAACATAGAAGACATAGAAAATCAAAGCAAAAACTACGTGAATTATGTTTCTGTGCGGTTCAAAACTTCAGATCATTTCGCCGATTCGAGTCTCGATTAAATTCTGCGATTCCTCGAAAGTGAAAACTCTCGATTTCGTAATAAACCGCACGCCGAGCGGAATTTCCAACGAAAACGAAGCGCCGCGTCCGGGCGTCACGTCAATCGTCAGTTCCGTATGTTTGAAAAACTCAAACTGATCCTTCGCCATAAAAAAATCACAGCCGTCAATCTCGCCGAGCCAAACATCAGATGAACCGACGAGAAAATCGCCGTCCGCATAACACATCGGTGCCGAACCGTCGCAACAACCGCCCGATTGATGAAACATCAGTTTTCCATTGCGGGCGCGCAATTCGGCGATAACTTTTTTCGCTTCGTCCGTGACTTTTACTCTCGGAATGTTTTTCATTACATTTAAATAATAGCAGAACAATCACCGACTGTTTCGATAAGTTGTTGATAACTTAAATTAATCAACAACTTGGGAAATGCTAAACTCAAAACAATGAGGGCAACTGAAACAAAGACAAAATTAAAAGAAACGATTGAAAAATCTTACCAAATTTTCAGTAAGTATAAATTGGGAAACACGTTGGACGTTTGTCTGCACTGCGTTACGGCAGAAGA
>SXVE01000166.1 GCA_005790265.1 Acidobacteriota bacterium
GATCGAGCAGCGTTGAAGTTAAAATTCCGCCCAAAACGACAACAGCCAGCGGATGCAGTATTTCTTTGCCCGGTGCGTCAGCCGCAATCGCGAGCGGAACAAGCGAAAGTCCGGCGGTCAGCGCCGTCATCAAAACCGGAACCAATCTTTCGAGCGATCCGCGAATAACCATTCCCTCGGTGAAATTTTCGCCTTCTTCGCGAATTAAATGCAGGTAGTGCGAAATCATCATAATGCCGTTTCTCGAAGTAATGCCGACCAATGAGATAAATCCGACCAGCGTCGCAATCGAGAAAACGCCGCCGGATAAAAGCAGAGCGATAATCGCGCCGATTAAAGCGAGCGGAATGTTGATCATTACCTGCAAGGCGGAATGCCAATCGCCGAGAGCTTTGAGCAGAATAAAGAAAATGGCAATGAGCGAAAAAATCGTCAGAACCGATAAAGTTCTGGTTGCCTGCTGCTGCGCTTCGAATTGTCCGCCGTATTCGACGAAATAACTTTCGGGCAGCTTTACCTGCGCGCCGATCCGCTCGCGCATATCGCCGACGACCGAGCCTAAATCGCGTCCCGCGACATTCGATTGAATAACGATTCGGCGCTGCGTATTTTCGCGCAGAACCTGATTCGGACCGGGCAGATTTTCAATCGTCGCAACGGCGGAAACCGGAATTTGCGTGCCCTGCGGCGTATCAACAGTCACGCTTCTGAGCGCATCCAGATTATTTCTGGCTTCGTCGGCAAAACGAACGACGACATCGAAGCGCCGTTGTCCTTCGACGGTTTCGGAGACGGTTCGCCCGTTTAAGGCGGTTTCCAATGTTTCCGTGATTTCTCCGGCGTTTAACCCGTGCTGCGCCGCGCGCGCGCGGTCAACGTTAAAGCGAATTTGCGGAATCAAAACCTGCTTTTCGATTGATACGTCGGTCGCGCCTTCGACGCCCGTCATCACGTTGCGAATCTCTTCGGCTTTAGAGCGAAGCGTTTGCAGATCATCGCCGAAAAGCTTGACGGCAATCTGCGCGCGAACTCCGGACTGCAAATGATCAATCCGGTGCGAAATCGGCTGCCCGACGCTCGTCGTGACGCCCGGTATGACGGCAAGTTTTTCTCTTATTTCTTCTAAAATAACTTCACGGTCGCGTGCCTCATCCTTTTTTAAGTCAACGTCAATTTCCGTGTAATGAACGCCTTCGGCGTGCTCGTCAAGTTCAGCGCGTCCGGTTCGGCGACCGGTTGAAATCACTTCCGGCACTTCGAGCAGAAGCTTTTCGGCAATCTGACCAATGCGGTTTGACTCGTAGAGGCTGGTACCGGGCTGCGCTTGAATATTCACCGTCAGCGTTCCTTCATTGAACTCGGGCAAAAAAGCTGTGCCGACAAAAGGCAGTGTTCCAACAGATATTAAAAACAATGCGCTTGCCGCGCCGATTACCAGCCACGGATGGTGCAGCGTGCGGCGAAGAAGTTTTTCGTCCCACTTTTTTAGGAATCGGACTAAAAAACCTTCCTTTTCCTCGTGCATCGCTTTCATTTTCGGCAGCAAATACGAAGCCAGCACCGGAGTCACCGTGAGGCTCACGAAAAGAGAAGCGACAAGCGCCGTGATGTAAGCCAAACCAAGCGGAGCAAGCAGTCTGCCCTCGACTCCGGTCAGCGCAAAAAGCGGGATAAAAACCAGCGCGACGATAATCGTCGCGTAAACGATACTCGAGCGGATTTCTAATGAAGCGTGATATATAACTTCGAGAGTCGGGCGCGGATCGGCGAGTTTTCTGTTTTCCCGAAGGCGGCGAAAAACATTTTCGACGTCAACAATAGCATCGTCAACCAACTCGCCGATTGCCACTGCCAAACCGCCCAAAGTCATCGTGTTGATTGAAATATCAAAAGCTTTCAAAATCAAAAACGTGATCACAAAAGATAAAGGAATCGCCGTTAGGGTAATGAAAGTCGTGCGGAAATTCAGCAGAAATAAAAACAGCACGATGATGACCAGAATCGCACCGTCGCGCAGCGCTTCAATAACGTTATCAACCGATGTTTCGATAAAGTTCGCCTGCCGAAATAGATTGGGATTAATCTCGACATCATCGGGAAGACTGATTTGCAGTTCTTTGAGCGCGGCATCTATTTTCTCGGTCAATTCGAGCGTCGAAGTGCCCGGCTGCTTCTGAATAGACATAATCACGGCGGGCGTCGCGTTCGATCCGGCATCGCCGCGTTTGATGCGGGCGCCGAACTCCACATTCGCCACGTCGCCGATTTTTATTGCCGTGTTGTTACGGTAAACGACAACCGTGTTTTTAAGTTCCTCGACCGAATAAAAACGTCCCAGGTTTCTCACCAAATACTCTTGTGATTGAGCGTCTATAAAACCGCCGGTCGAGTTTGTATTGGATTTTTCGAGAGCCGCCGTAACTTCTTCGATCGTAACCCGGAATTGAGTGAGTTTTTCCGGCGTGACCAATACCTGATACTGTTTAACTCCGCCGCCGATATTGATGACCTGCGCGATTCCGGGAATGGTTAGAAGCCGCGGTCTAATCGTCCAATCTGCGAGAGTGCGCACATCGAGCGGATCGGTTTTTCCCGACTTTGAGCGCACGGAAACGAGCAGAATTTCGCCCATGATCGAGGAAATAGGCGCTAAGGAAGGCGTCAAGTTTGGCGGAAGCTGTTCGCCGGCTTGCGCGAGCTTTTCGGCAACGAGCTGACGATTTCGATAAACGTCCGTTCCCCAATCGAACTCGACGTAGATAATCGAAAGCCCGATGCCGCTTTGCGAGCGCACGCGCGTGACGCCGGGAACGCCATTCATCGCCGTTTCAATCGGAAACGAAACGAGCGTTTCGACTTCTTCCGGCGCCAGCCCTTCGGCTTCGGTCATGATCGTAACCGTCGGCTTATTAAGGTCGGGCAAAACGTCAACCGGCAGATTGAATGCGACGTAACCGCCCCACGCCAACAAAAGGGCAGCGATTGCCACGACGAGCAATCGGTTTTGCAAAGACCATTTAATTACTGCATTCAACATTTAATTTACCGCGTTCATAACGCATAACAAATGCCGAGATTTAGATTCTCAGCGGTGCGAAATTATTTACTCCAATTTTTTTTCCAGTCCGCCATCATTTTAATTTCGGATTCCTGCGCTTTTATGATCTGGTTCGCCAGCGTTTTAATTTCCGGATGTTCCGCTTTCGCGAGAGCTTCTTTTGCCATCTCGACGGCTCCGACGTGATGCGGTGTCATCATATCGAGAAAAAGAACGTCGAATTCCGTGCCGGTTGCTGTTTCCATTCGTTTCATTTCATCGCCCATCATCATTTTCATCGAGTCCGCCATGCCGCGCATTTCCATATTTTTGGCAGGGCGTTTTCCCGCATACCACTGCTCGCGCCAATCTTTCATCTGCGCGATTTCTTTTTTCTGGTCGTCAATAATTTTTTGCGCGAATTTTTTGAGTTCGTCGTTGCTCGACTTCATTAATGCGATCTGCGCCATCTCGACCGCTCCTTCGTGATGAGCCGCCATCGTGTCAATAAACTGCAAATCGAACGGCGCGCTCGCGGCGTCCGGATCACTCGTCATCGCGCCGTGATTCATTCCGGACATATCATGACCGTTAGCGTTCATCGCCAT
Source organism: Acidobacteriota bacterium (assembly GCA_005790265.1). Lineage (GTDB taxonomy): Bacteria > Acidobacteriota > Blastocatellia > Pyrinomonadales > Pyrinomonadaceae > SXVE01. The sequence continues at coordinate 3,646 of SXVE01000166.1, forward strand.
ATTCGACGGCGACGACGACATCGAATTACTGTGACCAGCCATATTCATATTCGACGTGTGGCTGCTGTTTCCCGAGTGAGCGGTATTCGAATGTCCGGCGTTTTGACAAGCACCGGCAAAAACCGCCAACCCCAATGCTAAAACCGCCAAGGCGGACAATTTAATGTTTTTGTCTGAATTCATACGATCTCCTTTTTTCTGATACTTTCTCTGCTGATAAAAATCTTTAATTTGTTTTTTAATTATTCTCAGTTGGCGATGATTTTGCCTTTCATCATGTCCATTCCGCAGCTGAAGGCGATTTCGCCGGAATTTTGAGGAGTAAACTCGACGAGCACAACTTCGCCGACCGGGAGTTTCCTGTTGATATTCAATTTGGAAAAGACGACCTCGCCGCCGCAGTTATTTGCGTCTGAACGATAGAATGCGAGTTTCACCGGTTTATTCTTTTCGATCTTGATTTCCGAAGGTTCATATCCTTTGCTGCTGACCGTAACTTTAACGGCACCAGCCGGCACGAAGTCGTTTTTAGCCGCTGCTTTAGTTTTGCCTTCCGCCGCCCGAACGATGAAAGGAACGGTGATAACTTTGCCGCCGCGCTGAAACTGCGCCCAAACTTTGTACAATCCGGTTCGCGGAAATGCGGTGTGTGCCGAAACTTGGGAAGCGCTCGGTCGGTTCGTTATCACTTTCGTTTCCGAATGACTGTGATTGTCGGCATTATGTTCCGCCGCTTTTTTATCTGCCGCTTTTTCGGCGCTGTGTTCTCCGCCGCTCATTTTTTCGTGATCGCTTTTCGACATCGGATGCGCGTGAACAAAATCTTTCATGTCTTCGCTGACGATGACGAAATGGGCGAGCTCTCCGAGATAATTCTGCAAATCGGCAGCAGGCTTTCCGCTCGCTGCGTCAAAAGCCTGAAAATTGAGCATCAATTCCTGACCGGCTTTAATTTCACCGTCGGAATTCATTACTACTTTCAGTCCTTCGACGGTTTTTTCGAGTTTTTGATCGGGCACGAGCGGAATTTCGGCGCGTTCGGTTCCCGCGACTTTGACGTCAATCCGTTCAACCACCTGCGCGGCGGCTTGCGGCGTAAAATCGGCGTAAAGACGATACTCGCCGCCGTTCGGAAAATTGTGCTGAACACGATAACTGCCGTCCGCCTGCTGTTCGGGATGAACGTGATAAAATTCGGCTAAATCTTTCGAGACGATGAGCAGATGCATCGGTTTTTCGTGAACGATTTGCAGATCCTTAACGGTTGTTCCCCGATTGTCCTTGACGGTTAAAACCAAAGTCGTCGGCACTCCGGCTTGAATCGTTCCCGGCTCGCTTTTGTAATCAACGCGAAAACCCGGATGCGAATCAATCGCCACCGATTCATTTCCGCCGGCTGAGTGCTTGCCGTCAAAATTCAAACCGCTTGATTGCTCAACGGTTTTACTCGTCACCGAATTACTGCAAGCGGTTGTAAACGCCGCGAAACCTGAAAATATAAAAATTGTTCCAAAAATAAATAACTTTCTCATTATCCTCACCTAGAATTATTAAGCTGCCGGTTGAGTCGCGCGAAGCTGGTAAACGCCTTCGGTGACAACTCTGTCGCCTTCTTTTAAGCCTGATTTAACTTCGTAAAAATCCGCGCCTTCGGCACCAAGAACAACCGGGCGTTTTTCAAAGTTCTCGCCGCCCGAAAAAACGAACACGAAGGTTTGTCCCTGATCGCTAACAATTGCCGTTTTCGGAACGGCGACCACCTGCGCGTTGCCGCTCGTGTCAATGGTGACCTCAACGAAATTTCCGTCGCGCAACCTGTTGAGCGGATTAATAACTTCGTAAATCACCGCTACGGCGCGCGTGTTCGGATCAACCGCCTGACCGATTGAGACTAATCTTCCGTCGCCGTCCGCCGTGCCGATGGTGTAAACCTCGCCCGACAAAGCCGGAGATGTGAAACTCGCTCTGGTTGATTCGCGGACGACGGGCAAGTCTTTTTCAAAAACCTGAGCTTCGATCAAAACGGTTGACAGATTAACGATTGAAAGCAGCTCGGTTCCCGACTCGACTTGCTGACCGCTCGTTGCTTTTATTTCGCTGACCGTTCCCGTCACCGGAGCCGTCAAAGGAAATGAGCGCGCCGGTTGATTAACTCGCGCGGCGCGGAATACATTCTGTCCGGCGTTCGCCGCTTTGATCTGGTCGCCTAAAAGTTTGACTTGCTGATCGGCGGAAGCGATTTCCTGCTCGGCAACTTGAACCGCAGTCAACGCTTCTTCAACTCGCCGCCGCGGTGCCGCTCCGACTTCGACCAGATTTTCCGAGCGCTTTAATTCTCGCTGAGCCTGCGCGAGACGCGTGCGAGCCTGACTTGCTGATGCCCGCTGCTGCGATTGCTGAGCTTGGAGCGCGAGCGCGCTGTTTCTCAACTCAAGCCGCCTTGCTTCTATTTCGCGCTGCTGCGCTTCGACTTCCAATCTTTGAGATTCGAGTTCGGTCTGCCCGGAAACGTCGAGAATTTGCTCGACCGTACCGATTTGCTCGCCGCGACTGACCGCCGAGCCGAGCGATAATCCCTGCCGCAGACTGATTCGTCCTGCGACCGGCGGAACGACAACGGCGCGAGCATCGGGACGAACGCGGACGACGCCGGTCGTCTTTAAGCCGCTCGTAATTTGTTTGACGGAAACCGGTTCGGTCTTGATACCGAATAAAATCTGCGATTCTTTCGGCACGGTTAATGTCGTTTGCAGCGCGCCCGGCGCGCTTTCAGCGGGTAGCGAGGCTTGCGGGTCGGTTCCCACGGGCGGCATCGCTGAAGCCGCTCGCACCTTTCGCGGCGGCGTGAGGTAAGCAAGCGCGAAAATGCCGAGCGCAAACGCCAAAACCGCGGCAAGTGCGCTGGCGGTTAGTTTTCGCGAATTTTCTTTGAAATTGCCGCCTTTTTTATGAACCGACAGATAAACAGCACCGAAAGCTCCGGTCGTAAGTAAGAGTAAAAGAGTTAATCCAATCCAAAAAGTCCAGTTAATTGCGGAATTAACGACGCTCAGCGGAAAATCAACCGGGAAATTTCGTTTGTCGGCAGTCGTAACATTAAAAACGACTTTGTAGTTACCGGTGCTGTTAAATTCATAGGCGGTTCGGTAAAATCCCTTCTCGAACGTTGTCGGCAAATTACCTGCGACAATTGCTCCTTCAGCGGTTGTCACATCCATCGCAACGGCTGCATCTTCAATCGAAACGGGACCTCCGCCTCCGAAACCTCCTTCAACATTTTCAGCCAGATGAAAAGCAAACTGGGAGATTTCGCCGGTTCGCGGATCCGACGGCGTTCGTTCAAGCCGGGCGTTAAACTGACCGACATCCGTTACCAGGTTGCGTTCAGCTCGCGCGATTGTCGCCGTTCCTTTTCCGGTCTGCGTTGAAATCGTCGCAGCCGTCGGTTTATCTTTGCTGTGATCTTCGCCTTCGTGCGCTAAAACGCCGAGAGTGAAAACGCTCAGCAAAATAGCAGAGAGAATGAAGACAGATGTTTGTAAATTAAACCTGAATCTCATTTTCTTAGTGCGTGTGCGCGGCGCCGAACAGTGTCTGCATCGTCATCGAGTCTATTCGAACCGCCTGAGCAATCGCTTTGGCGGTCGCTTCGTCAACGCCGTTTGCTTTCAAATCACCGCCAACCTGAAATTTATCGTCATGACCTTTTCCGGCAAACTGCGTTAAAAAAGCTCCCGGAACGCCGTCAGCGCGCACTTCCTTAATGGCGGGCATTCCTTCACGGTTTTCATAAACGACGATTACTTCTTTGCCGTTAGCTTTGACGATTGTTGCCGCACCGACTTGTTTGCGCGCTCCGCCCGCTGACGAAAACGCGAGATAAGAATGGTGATCGGTGTCAGGAACTTTTCCGCCGGTTTCTTTCTCGATATTGGCAACGGCGTCTTTCGGAATATCCTTATGCTGCTTGGTAAAACTCTGGGCATCGGCAAACGCCGCTTTCACCGCCGCCGGTGTTTCATCCGCAGTTGTGGTGTGATTTCCTCCGGCATTTGTGACGACTGCCGTGCCGGTGTTTGCCGCTGCTTGATTCGCTTGCGTTGTACCGGCGCCAGCGGCGGTGGTCGCCGTATTTGTTGCCGTCGAACAGCCCATTGCCGTTAAGCCGAGACCCACGCTTAAAACTATCGCCGAAATTGTTGTTTTGCTCATTGTTCTTTTTCCTTCGAGTTTTTTTTGTTTATTAAAAATTGCTATTAATTTGATTTTTGATTGCCCGCCGTTTCCGTCCGCTTTATCTTTAGCGGCATCGTCTCAAGCGATTTGAGGAATTTTTCCTTGTCGGTTTGCTGCGGAATCAGTTCGCTGTCGGGCAAAACCGAGATTGCTCCGGGAGAAAAACCGGAAGCGGGCAGCGTTGAACCGAGAGCCGTTTCGAGTTCGGTTAGCGCATTGTAATAATCACGCAACGCTTGGTTATAGCCGGTTACGTTTTCAGTCAAGCGGCGCTGCTCGCTGACGACTTCAAAAACGGAAAATTCGCCAAGACCATACGCCGCCCGAACCGTTCGCAAATTTTCTTCGGAACGAGGCAGGATTTGAGTTGAAAATAAAACTAAAGCTTCGGCTGCCGCACGATATTTCCGATAACCGACCGCAACGTCCCGTTTGATACTCGATTCCAAAAACTCCCTTGATCTAATCGCCTGCAATTTTTCGCCGGTCGCCGAAGCTATTTCGCCCTGATTGCGGTTGAAAATTGGAATCTCGATTGAAACGCCGAATGTTAATTCGTTATCTGTGTCGGTTGCCAATCCGCCGCCCGCCTCTGCCGGCAAATCAGTAATACTTTTGTTGCGCGAAAAGCGAACCGACGCCGCGACGTTGGGCACCGCAGCGGATTTCGCCTGATTGATTCGCGCTGCGCCGAGCTGTTCTCCGATTACTGCTGCTTGTAAATCGGAACGCTCCCTAAGCGCTATGGCGGTTAATTCGGAAAGTCCTAAATCAAGCCGGGGCGGGCGTTCCGGCTGCGGCGCGAGCTGCAATGTTTCAGCGACTTCAGCACCGATCAGAATCTTTAAATTCAAAAGCGCGGTGTCAAGATCGTTTTTTGCTTGAATTATCTGAATTCGAAGGCGGTCGCTTTCCACTCGCACCAAATTTAAGTCGAGCGGCGCGACATCGCCTTCAGAAAGGCGCGCCTGCGTAACGCGCACGATTTCATCATCAGCAGCAACAAGTTTTTCGAGCACATCCAGCTGTCGGGCGGCGGCAAGCACACTCGTATAATTCTGACGAATCTCGGCGGCAAAGCGGCGTTCGAGCGCGACGACTTCAGCCCGAACTTGATTTAATTCAAGTCGGGCGACAGCAACGCGCTTGCCTCTTTTATCGCCCAATTCAAATATTTGAGATACGCCGGCTGAAAAGTCTAATTCCGCTTCGCCGCCCAACAACCGAGGACTGCCGTATTCGGCTTCGAGCGTTGGATTCGGTCTTAAAGCGGCTTGCCGAAGCCGCCCTTCGGCAATCGCGAGACGTTGCCGCGCGGCTAGCAAATCAGATCTCCGGCTGCCGCCCAATTCGCCAAGTCGCTCAACGGTTAATCCGTCCTCGGTAATAAATTCAGCGGATGTCAGCTTCCGGGTCGTTTGCTTTGAATCTAAAATCGTGGTCGTCTGTTGTGAAAAAGCGGAAGCGGCAAAGATAAAAATTACCGCTGCCAGCGCCGGAAGAAAACGGTAAGACCTCGACGGCATAAACAAAATGTTCGTACTCGATTTCCCGTTCGTCAAAATCATTTTCTTTTCGACGCCGATCATACGGAAACCACTTCTTCTCCGGCTCGAGAGTTTTTCGCTTCGCGCACGGCAAAATAAATTAAGCCGCCGAATAAACTCAGAATAATCAACCCGAAAAGAATCAACAGCCCGGTTTCCGACCGCGAAGAAACGTTTTCTGACGATTCCGCAGGCGATTTTTCGACGCGAACGCCCGTGAATGTTGCCGTATCGGTTTCTCCTTCATAGGAAACTTTTGCGCGAAGCGTATAATTTCCGGCAGGAACGGAAGGAATTGTTAAATTATAGCTGCCGGCGGAGTCGGTTTTTTCGATTGTCAGCGCAGACACCGATCCGTTTGCCGATTCGATTTCCACTGCCGGAGAAACTTTTTCGGCGGGAGCATTTGTTTGAAAATTAGTAATAAATAATCGCGCCGCAGTCACGGCGTCCGGTTCAAGCGACGCATGTTTGATCATGATCTCCAACTCGCCGAGCCGGGCGATGTGCGAAACGGTTCCTTTTTCACCGGCAGTCGTAACCGGTTTACTCTCGCTGTGATCTTCGCCTCCGTGCGCGAACGCGCGAGGCGTATTACCAAGCAGCATAAATATAACCAGCAGAAATAACGCTGCTGATTTTTTCTCGTTTTGAACTGCAAAAAAACCGCTCATATAAAATTCGCCTCGCTAACGCTTTTCATTTTAGGGACACGCAAAACTCTTGTTCAAGACAATCGGCAAGTTATGTGCCAACAGTTGAATCCGTTAAAAAGCATTGATTTTGCTGGAGAATAAAGGTTTGTTTACGTTCGAGAGAGAATAATTCAGTAGAGGAATAAACTGTAAGCTGTCTATTAGCAAACAAAAGCTGTCTGCTAATAGACAGCTTTTGAAAATAAAACTTTAGTTAAATAAATTGCACGAAAAGTTTTTAAGGAAATTTGACGACGAAAATCAATTAAATTTTGAAGTTATAAGTATTTGCAGCCGTTGTCCCGACACCAAATTCATCTTTTCGGACGAATATTTGTTTTAACAAATTGTTACCTTCGGTTTAACCGGATTGTTGACATATTTAAACCGTCGGCAAACCAGGCGACACATTCCACCGCTCAAGATTCAAGCCGTAATCAGAAAAATTAAAGAAACAAATAAGAAAGCGGAATAGCCTGTAAATTAATTCGTGATTTATTATTTCACGGTTTAGAGGCACCTAAGACTTGAGAATAAAAGCAGGCTTCGACTTGCTTGTCGAATTTATTGATTGCTTTTCGATTTTTACTTTCGGCGGTTTGCCGCTGCAAATTCTAAGGAAATTAGCTTTTAAGGAAATTTGCCGTAAAAAATCTATTGGAAAGAAGGCAAAAGGTTTACCAACTCGCTCGGGCTTTGCGGATTACTTTAAAAGTGAAAAGTTAGGAACGAGGCAATAAAAAAGAGGCGTATTTCGTGCC
>SXVE01000167.1 GCA_005790265.1 Acidobacteriota bacterium
CCCGGTCAAAACCGATTTGCGCGGCACGAGTTCCGCTTCGCCAACAGCATCGCTGCCGAGTCTGCGCACTTCGGCTAAAACTAATTCGGCGACGAGCGCCGCCGATTCATTCTTCGTCTGCGTTCTGGTGCCGAAATTCGCGGTGTCCCAGCGCCATGCGAAACTGCTGCCCGCACCGTAACTAAGTCCGCGCTTGATGCGAATTTCTTGATTGAGACGCGACGAATAACCGCCGCCGAGAATCGAGTTCAAAACCATCGCCGGGTAATATTCCGGGTTCGTCTCGCCGCGATTCGTTTTTTCGTTCCAAGCGATTCTGCCGCTGCTCGCAACGATTGTGTTAAAGGAAACGGCGGCTTGTCCCGCGTCTGCCAAATCAACGACCAAAACTCGCTTCAAAAGCGGCGATACCGAAGTTTCGCTCGGTTGCGGAGCTTCAGAAGGCAAAGCCTCAATAATTTCTTTTCTGATTGACGCAGCTTCTCTCCAACGTCCGAAATACTTCTGCGCCAAGGTCTTCGCCTGTAAATCCGTCACATCGCCGGTAAAGATTAAAACCGCTTTGTTTGGATCAAAGTTTTCTTTGTGAAAAGCAACAATGTCATTTCGAGTGATGCTTTTCAAACTTTCCGGCGTTCCGCCCGCCGGATGTTCGTTCAAACTGTAAACGCTCGACACATAATTTGCCAGAAAACCCGGCTGCGTTAAGTTGTAAGTCAAATTGTCGAGCGTTTGTTTTTTGAGCAAAGCAATTTCCGATTGTTTGAACGACGGATTGAGCGCCACGTCCGCCATAAGTGCCGTCGCGCGGTCGAGTTTGTCGCTCATCACGTTGACGGAAACGACGGAATTGCTCCATCCGGCGCCGGTGTTGATCGAGCCGCCTAAGAATTCCATCTGTTCGGCGATTTGCGTGGCGGTTCTCGTTTTTGTGCCTTTCGTTAACAACGATGCCGTCATATCGGCTAAACCGGCTTTCGCAAAGTCTTCCATTTCAGCGCCGCTTTTTATCAGCAGTTGCGCGGTAACGACCGGCACGTTTTTGCGTTCGACGACGGCGACGGTCAAGCCGTTCGGCAGTTTCGATTCTTTGACTGCCGGAACTGTCGCCGCGCGCGGAGCTTGCGGCGCGGGCGGCGTTTCCTGTGCGAAGATCAAAGGCGTCAGCGACCAAGATGATACGCAGAGCGCGAGCAGAGATTTAAGAATTATGGATTTGGTGTTTTTCATTTTGAATTATTTGCCCTCGCTTCCCTTTTGATAGTAAATGACGACGCGATTGGAATCGGTAAAATATTTTTTCATCACGCGCTGCACGTCGGCGGCGGTAACCGCCTGCAATTTGGCGATATCCGTATTGACGGCGCGCGGATCGCCGTCATAAGCGACGGCGCGTTCGACGGCGAGCGCTTTACCGTCGTTGGTTTCGAGTTCCTTGAGCTTCACCATCACGAGTTGATTTTTCGCTTTGGTCAATTCGTTCGCCGTGACGGGCGCGTTCTGCATTTTTTTGAGTTCGGCGAGCAGTGATTTTTCTATCGCTTCGGCGGTTTTGCCTTCGGATGCGATGCCGAGAAAATAAAGCAAGCCGCGATCAACGCGAATGTCGGCGGCGAATTCCGCTTGCTGCGCGATTTGCTGCCGGTAAACCATTTCCTGATAAAGACGCGAGCTTTCGCCGCCGGAAAGAATCGTTTCCGCGATGCGGAGCGCGGGCACGTCGGCATTGCGCGAGTCGGGCGCGAGATAAGTAATCGCGACTGCCGGAAAAGGCACGTTCGGCTGCGTCATCATGTGTCGTTTTTCCGTTGTGCGTTCGGGTTCCGTCGTCGTCACGCGCGGAATTGCCGTTTTATTCGCGACGATTGAACCGAAATACTTGTCCGTCCAACTGTCGAACTGCCGCTGCTCAAAGTCGCCGACGACGATTAAAACCGCGTTGTCGGGACGATAAAACGTTTTGTAAAATTCGCGGGCATCCGCCGGAGTTGCGGCGCTCAGTTCGTCGAGATTGCCGATGCCCGGTCGTTTGTACGGGTGATTTTGAAACGAAAGTTTTTCCAGATACTGCCCGAACAGCATTCCGTACGGATTCGCCAAGATGCGCTCGCGGTATTCTTCCTTGACGACTTCGCGCTCGGAATTGAAATTCGCGTCGTCAACGTTCAAATTGACCATCCGGTCGGCTTCCGCCCAGAGCAGCGGTTCGAGATGATTTGACGGAACGACTTCGTAATAATTGGTGAAATCGTCATACGTCGAAGCGTTGTTGAAACCGCCGACGTCTTCGGTCAAGCGATCCATTTTCTCGTTCGGCATATTTTTGGTTGATTTAAACATCATGTGTTCAAACATATGCGCAAAACCGGAACGCCCTTGCGGATCGTCTTTCGAGCCGACGTTATACCAGACGTGAATGGCAACGGTCGGCGCCGCGTTATCGCGCACGGACACGACGCGCAAACCGTTCGCCAAAGTGCGTTCTTTGATGTCGAGCGGCGCGACTTTCGTTTGTCCGAACCCGCTCGGCGCGAACACGACGCACAACATTAACGTTAAAAAAGCGGAAAATTTTTGCATAATTTATTGCTGCGAAAACATTTTTATATAATTTTATTACGCCAAGGGACAGCGTTTGGTTTTGATTCGCGGGCGAAAAACTTTGATGTATCAAAATTTTCAACAACCGCATTATCGCGAAAATTTTAACGCCGGTCGAACGAATTGTGCTGTTGATACTGTTCGCCGTGACCGAAGCGTTTTTTATCGTGATGAAGCGGCGCGAAATGTTTATTCGAGTATGGCAATCGAAACGACGGTTTTGACGAAACAAGTCAAAACCGTCGGCGATAATCGTATTCGGTTTGCCTGATTAAAGCGCAAACGCGGCTGTTTACTGCGCGTAATCGTAAAAGCCTTTGCCGGATTTGCGACCGAGCCAACCGGCGTCAACCATTTTGACGAGCAGCGGACACGGACGATATTTCGGATCGCCCAAACCTTCGTGCATCACGCGCAGAATGGCGAGGCACACGTCCAGCCCGATAAAATCGGCGAGCGTCAGCGGTCCCATCGGGTGATTCATCCCGAGTTTCATAATGCCGTCAATGCTTTCGCGGGTCGCGACGCCTTCGTACAGCGCGAAAATCGCTTCGTTAATCATCGGCAGAAGAATGCGGTTGGCGACGAAGCCGGGAAAATCCTGACAATCGAGCGGAGTTTTGCCCATCTTCTCGGACAATTCCTTCACTTTGTCGTAAGTCGCGTCGGACGTGGCGATGCCGCGAATGACTTCGACGAGTTTCATCAACGGAACCGGATTCATAAAGTGCATTCCGATCACTTTGTCCGGTCGTTTGGTGACGGCGGCGATTTTCGTAATCGAAATCGAAGACGTATTCGACGAAAGAATCGTGCTTTCATCGCAAATTTCGTCGAGTTTTTGAAAAATTTGTTTTTTGACATCGAAATTTTCTGTCGCCGCTTCGACGATCAGCG
>SXVE01000016.1 GCA_005790265.1 Acidobacteriota bacterium
GCGCCGATTTCGAGCTGAAAATCCAGCGTCAGCCGATCATCAATGTTCAGCTGAATGTCTTCGCGAACCGAGGTTTTAAAGTTGGTCGCCGTCGCCGACACTTTATATTTTCCCGGAAGCAGCAGGGGAAACGAAAAGCTGCCTTCCTCATTAGTCGTCGCGGTCGCCGTAACGTTTGTTTCGATATTCTGGACTGTGACGGTCGCCGCCGGAACGACTGCGCCTTGCGGGTCGGACACGGTTCCGGCAATCGTGCCGCGAAATTCCTGTGCCGAAATGCTGATAAAACTCATTAGAACAATGGCAAACATTCCGAAAAGAATGCCATAACGGATTTGACCTGTCTTCATTAGCTTGTATTCCTTAATTAATTTTGGAGCTTTTTATAAAATTGAATTTATTGACGAAATAATAATAATTGGTAAAACCAATTATTGCAAGCGAGAATAAGTTTTTGAGAATGAACCGCACAAAATCACGGTTAAACGCTCGAAATATTATATTGACAAATTAAAGCATCGCTAGTTTTATATAATTTTTCGCGTTAACCGATTTACCAATTACTGATAAATTCTGAATGGGCTTTACCAATTCTGACAAAATTTAACTGACATTCGTCAAGACAACAACGCTTTTCGCCGAATTCGTGTCATAAAATTTTCCGCAGCGGTGTTTTTCCAATAGACGAAACGCGAAATTTCCGTTGCTGAAAATGTCAGTGAGAATTTAATATTTTGTCAAAAATAACTTTCGATTGATTGACGCGGCATAACTTCGGCAAAGAATTTGCATTCTTTGGTTAATTAAATGATCGCAAAAAAAGCGGCGTCAGGTTATTTTGCAGATCAATCAAAGCGCCGCCGAAAACGATTTGTCACGAAATTTACCCGGTTTATCATAGCTATCAGCAACCGGTAACAATTTTGAAGTTATTTGAAGCAATCGAGCGGATAATGTGTTTTCTTTTTCAAATCAATCAGGATTTGAGTTTTTATAAATCATTTTTTCGATTTTTAAGGAAGGCGATTATGCAGCAAAATGTTTTACAAAAAATCGAGACGACCGGCGGCTCGATCAAAAAAATGAAAGACAGTCAGCTGAATTCTCTCAAAACGCTGGCGGTGTTGCTGCTCCGGGAAGTAGAATTTCTCGAAAGTTCGGAGAGCAATATCAGCCAGATAAAAAAAGGGAGAATTTATCTGCACGATGAAATGCAGCGTTTTGAAGCGAGTATGATTCGCAGCGCGCTAATGCACGCCGGCGGCGTTCAGCGCAAAGCGGCGGCGATGCTCGGCTTAAAAGTAACGACGCTTAACGTCAAAATTAAGCGTTATAAAATTGATTCGAACATTTACGCGAAAAACGAGTAGTTTCGCTGATGATCAAAAGCTGATTGCGATTGAAACAATTGTTTTTTTCAATCGCGATAAAAAGAGGAAAGCCGCCGAACGCATTTGCGTTCGGCGGCTTTCCTCTTTTTATCGCGACAATCAAGATTTCTTGTTTTACTGTTGTTGCCCGTCTGCTCGATTTTGCGAACATGCCTTTCTGATTTTCCGCCCAACAAACCTTTTCCGCCGCCGTATTCAACAATTTGAATTATGTTTATAAAATTAAACATCTCTTTTATTTGCAATAATTGAGGTAAATGGATTTTTCTTCATTTTTTTGTAAAAAGCAGCATAAATTCATTTTTTTGATCGGGGAAATCTTTTCTCGCTCGCCTCATTCAACTTTTTTTATTCCGCTTTTCAGATACCGCCGATTAATTGCGCTTTTTGAACATAAATTGCCCTTAAACCTTTTCAGCGCGGGAACTTTGAAACCGATTTGTTCATTTAATTGAAGTTTCTATTCAAATTTGAATCGTCCGGCGAAAAAGCGTTCGGTGATGGTTTTCAGGCAGTAAATTTTATCGCCGAAACCCAAAACTGCGAAAGAAAAAACACGGCTCTCAAATTTACTTTATTCGCTTTCGCATCGCCGCTTCGGACGAGAGTTTTGACGATTAGCAAAAACGCTCGTCATCGTTTCAAACCGACGATTTGCTCGAACAAACGCGTTCGTTTCCGCTGCTCAAAAAAGTTATTTAAGGAGTAAAAAAATGTTCAAGAAAATCAATTCAATAACCTTAACGTTATCGTTTATTTTTTGTCTCGCCCTGATATCTTTTGGTCAGGAAACGACGGGCAACATCGAAGGCACGATCACGGATCCGTCGGGCGCGCGCATCGCCGGTGCGACCGTCGAGCTGGTCAGCCAATCGTTTCGGCGAACGGTGACGACCAATGAAGAAGGTTTTTTCCGCGCGCTGCAATTGCAGCCCGGAATTTATTCGGTCAACGCGACGGCATCGAATTTTCAGCCGTTTTTGCGCGAAAATATTCAGGTATTGCTCGGACAAACCATGCCGGTTAACATTCAGCTCGGCATCACCGGCATCGGCGCGGAAGTAACCGTCACCGGCGCCGACCAGCTGGCGATTGACCCGACTTCGAGCAGAATTCAGACGAATCTGACCGAACAGGAACTCGAACAATTGCCGCGCGGCACGACTTTCACATCGGCGCTCAAAGCCGTTCCGTCGGTTCGACCGGAACCGTCAGCCGCCGGATTTTCGATTGACGGCGCGACCGGCGTCGAAAACTCGTTTATTATTGACGGTCAGGAAGTTTCCAATTTTCGCACCGGCGGCTTAAATTCAAACAACAATCTGCCGTTTCAACTCGTGCGCGAGCTGCAAGTTAAAAACAGCGGTTTTGAAGCCGAATTCGGCGGCGCGACCGGCGGCGTCATCAACGTCGTGACCAAAAGCGGCGGCAACGATTTTCACGGCGAAGTCGGCACGGAATTTAATACGAGCCGTTTGCGCGCCAATCAGCGCCAAATTCTGCGCTCCGACGAAAACGCGCTTTCATATCTGTCGCCGCGCCGCGATAACGGCGTTGATTTTTTCCCGTTCGCTTCGCTGAGCGGTCCGATTCTGAAAAATCGTTTGTGGTTTTTCGGCAGCGCGACGCCGCAATATTACAGCACGACGCGCGATTACCGATTTGCCGACGGCACGCAGAGAAGCTACACGCGCAACGAACAGCACGATTACTATTTCGGTCGCGTTGACGCTTCGATCACTGACAACCTGCGCATTTACAGCACATACACTTACAATCCGGTGAAAGTAAACGGCATTCTGCCGCTCTTTAACACCCTCGCGTCGCTCGACGACACGCTGCGCGCGGGCGGCACGGTCAATTATCCGTCCGAAGAAGCGCAGAGAAATCTCGGCGGTCGCAACGCCGCGTCGAATTTCAATGTCAACGGCAGTTATGTCGCGACGCCGAATCTGGTTTTCAGCGCCCGTTTTTCGCGCGGGTATTTGAATGAAGGCTTTCAGTTTGACACGGATTCGGGCAGTTACGGCATTCCGAACGTCACGCGTTTTCAGTGCGTGACCGCCGGTTTTCAATGCGCCGCCGGTTTTAATAACGTGCCGACCAACGACCGCATTGTCAGAGACGTTTCGATTCGCAAAAATTTCGACGCCGATGTCAGTTATATTCTCGATAATTTCGGCGGTCGTCATCAATTCAAAGCCGGTTATCAGCGTTTTAACATCTCAAACGACGTCGCTTCCGGTTATGTCGAGCCGGGTCGCGTTTTGTTTTATTTCGGACAGACGACGACGAGCGACGCGGGCGTTCAATTCGGCAATCGTCCGGGCGAAGTCGGTTACGCGCGGCTTGTTTTGATCGGCGAATTCGGTCAGGCGAGCAGCAAAAACGAAGCGATTTACGTGCAGGATTCGTGGCAGCCGCTCAATAATCTGACGCTCAATCTCGGTTTTCGCACCGAGCGCGAAGATGTTCCGTCGTTCACCGCAGGTTTTGAAGGCATCAGATTTGATTTTCGTGACAAAATCGCGCCGCGCCTCGGCGTTGCGTGGGACGTTTTGAGTAACGGCAAATTCAAAGTTTTTGCCAATTACGGACAATTTTTTGACCGTTTCAAATACGAATTGCCGCGCGGTTCGTTCGGCGGCAATATTTTCGACGATTACCGCACGCCGTTGCGCGCCGCGCAGCCGGATATTTTCGCTTACACGCGAGCTTACGTTCTGGCAAACGCGCTTTCTTACACGAATTTCCGCGTGCCGTCGAATGATCCGGCGGATTTTCGCGTTGATCCGGATTTGAAACCCGTTCGTCAAACCGAATACACGGTCGGCACGCAGATTGATTTGGGCGCAAATACGATTTTCGGCGCGCGCTACACGCACAAACAGCTCGACACGACGATTGAAGACATCGGTTTCCACGATGAAAACGACGACGAATCGTATTTTATCGGCAATCCCGGTCGCGGCGTTTGCGCGCTGGCGGCTTGCGGGCGTTACAACATCGGCTCGGACGCGGCAAAACCGGAACGCAAATACGACGCGCTCGAATTGATTATTGACAAGCGTTTTTCAAGCAATTTCACGATCAACGCCAATTACACGTTCAGCCGTTTGTTCGGCAATTACTCGGGACTCGCGAGCACCGACGAATTTTCGGTCAATCAAACGTCACGCGATTCGCCGAACGTCAACCGCTTTTTCGACACGCCGTTCGACGGATTCAATGTCGGCGGCGGTCGCAACAACGGACGACTCGGCACCGACCGACCGCATGTTTTCAAATTTTTCGGCGCTTACACGTTTAACAACGAAAATTCGTTTATTCGTTTGCCGTCAAACAACGAACTCGAATTATCAACTTTTTTCACCGCGCAATCGGGAACGCCGATTACGACGCGCGTTGATTTAATTGATAACGCGTATATTCCATTGTTCGGTCGCGGCGATCTCGGCAGAACCGAAAGATTTACGCAAACCGATGCGGCACTCGCTTATCGCTACCGATTCGGCAGAGACAATCGTTACGCGGTGCAGTTTAATGTTGACGTGCTGAATTTATTCAACGAAGCGAACACCGTCACGCAGTTTGAAACGATTTCGCAGCATATTTTCGATGTGACGGATTTTCAGCCGTTCGGCGTGACGATTGCCGACCGGCAGGATTTTGACCGCGCGTTTTTCGACGGCAGAATCACGACCGACCGCATCGTCAATTTGATTAATAACTGCGTTGACGTTAATCCGACGACGCCCGGCGCGCAGTGCGATTCGGTCGAACCGGACGCGCGTTACAAACAAGGACAATTTTTCCAGGGACCGCGCACGGTTCGTTTCGGATTTAAGTTGATCTTTTAATTCGTTTTTTCGATTGAGCGGTAAACCGAAATTCTTTGCAGCATTTCGGTTTAATAAAGACGATTTCGACAATCAAAAACCGGCTTGCTTTTTACAACAAAACGAGCCGGTTTTTGATTGTCATTTTTCAATTTACCGAGTCAAAAAAATTCACGTCCGTTAAATCAATTTTGTAGCGTTTGATTTTGATATTGAGCGTCGTCACTTTGACGCCGAGAATTTTGGCGGCGCGGCGCTGAACGCCGCCCGAACGAATCAGCGCGCTGCGAATCAAGCTCGCCTCGAAATGCTGCATTTCTTCGTGCAGATTAATGCTCATTCCGCTGATTCCCTTGTCTATTTTTTCTTCGAGATCAATCAGCGCGTCTATTTCCCGGAGCAAAAGCTGGCTGAGCAATTTGAGCGCGTCGGTTTGCGCTTCTTTCAAAACGTGTAAAATATTTTCGCTTCGCTGCCCGTTTTCATCGTGTTTCGATTGTCCAGTTGTTTCCATAGATATTTTTTCAAACGCGTTTCGCCAATCAAAATTAGCCGGAAAACGTTTCTTTTTTTGCCCGGATTTCCGGTTAATTTTCGTTCTGCTGATGACTGCCGATTTTTTCTCGCGGCGATCTTATATTTTCTGATGCTTTTTTACAGCGGTTGTGTGGTTTTTCGGGCGTTCAAATTTTTTGTCGGGTTTTCGTGTTCCGTTTCTGGCGCGCCGCGAAATCTTTGAATGATATACGTTGAGAATGCGAGTTAAAGTTCGCAAAGTTTTGCGAAAAACGCTCGAATTCGCATAAAAATTTTCGCGCGGCTCGTTTTTCCTTTTCGCTCGCTGCCGAAATCGAGCGTCGCCGTTTTGTTTCACCGCAAGATTATTAGATTTTCCGACAATTTTGTTTTATAGTAATCAGCAAATCCGGTCAGTTATCGGCGGCAAATTGTGAATTGATTCGGATGTTGACGGGCGGCGAAGAATTAGAATTCACAACCGCGTTCGTCCAAGCAAAAACAAGTCTTTTTAATAAATCCTTAAAGACGTTCGTCAAGTTTTTTGTCTGCGGCAAAAAAGTTTTTCACTCGGAATATCATTCAAAAATTGAATAAATCACTTATGGCGCTTAAAAAATTCAAATTTAATTTAGAGTTTCTGGTAGAAATTAACGATTTTCACGCGGACGAAAGCAATTTTTTCGCTTCCGGCACTTCGGGCGCGGCGGTTAAAAGCAGCGAAAACGCTGAACGGCAAAAGCGTTTGTTCGCCGAACTCGTCAGCAATGAAAAATTTGTAACGAACTACGTCAAGCAGTTTTTCGTTGATATGCTCGAAGTCGAAGCGCGCGATTTGGTGCAGGCTCGATTATTTGCCGATCAATCACAAGCCGAAAGCGACGTTTTGGTTGAAGCGTTGGAAATTTTGCCGCCGGAAGATCGCCAATTTTTCGAGCAATGTCTCGACGAGCAAATGTTTATTACCGATTCGACCGAATTTTCGCTCGCCGAAATATCAATGAAAGAAATTTAACCTCGGCGCACTTTTCGTTTCTCTTTCAAAAACCACGACTTTCAGCGCAGCGCAATAATTTCGCGCGCGATTTTTACGGTTTCATTTCTCATCTTAAACGTTCAATAAATTGCGGTTAAAGCATCTCCAAGAAATTTTCGCTTCAAGTTTTTTAAGATTTTAAGTAGTCGTCAACGCCTTGCGCCGCGCGGCGTCCGTCGGCAATCGCCCAAACGACCAGCGATTGACCGCGCTCGCAGTCGCCGGCGGCGAAAACGTGCGGTTGATTGGTTTGTTTATTTTCAGCCGTCGCAATCGTTTGCCGATTCGTCCGCTCGACGCCCAAATCATCGAGAAATTTCGTTTTTTCCGCGCCGGTAAAACCCATCGCGAGAAAAACGACGTCGGCGTCCCAACGCTTTTCGCTGCCGGCGATTACGCGCGAAACTTTCGCGTTATTTTCCTCAACCC
>SXVE01000168.1 GCA_005790265.1 Acidobacteriota bacterium
CCGGAATAATTTCGTCTTGTCGTTGATACGCGAATATACGTTCACCGATTTAGTCATAAAGAAAGTCGAGAGATTGGATAAGCTCGTCGGCGCATTCTTGCGGTTCGCGCGTTTCACGACGCTTTCGGTCGGACCGAATGACTTGAATAGAATAGTCTAGTCCGTTGTTTCCCGGGTTGAGAATCAGGCGGTTGCTCAGTCGGTTTCAGTTAAAAAGGATTTGCAGAAAGATTTGCCGCAGGTTTCGGTTGACGGCGAACAAATCAAACAGGTTTTGTTGAATCTCGCCTTCAATTCCCTTCAGGCGATGATGTTTCACAATGGTTTTTCCGTAGTATTCTTTTATCTCTCGGTAGTTATATCCTCGAAGAAAACTCTTATTAAAAACCTTAAGTCAGAACTACACATTTGCGTTAGATGGAAGAATCCCCTGCGCCAGTGGATAATTTGGAGCCGGCATAATTTTGGTGAATAAACTTTCTGTCACTCTTTCAATAATCAAACTGCCGAAACGCTTGTCTTTCAACTTGAGTTTGCCTGACTTTCGAATTCTTTGGCGGCTTCCTAAAATAATACTTTCGCGTTCGGGACGGCAAAACTCGCCCGCCCATAATTTGCCGCTTGATCAATTTCAGACGATTAACTTGATCTTCCGTCAGCCCATCACTCCAATCACTAGTGGAAACGAAGTCGAATTGCAAAACGGAAGAGTTTGGCGAATGAATAAAGAAATACATTCGTCAAGAATAGAGTTCTACAATGATTTCACCAAAAGCGAGCCAGACCCCGAAATTATCCACTGGTGAAGGTTATTCCTCCGCCCAGCGCAGGTCATTGTCGGCTTCGTAAGTTTCTTCGGTTTGCGGCTCGTTGTTCATAGATGTTTCCTGTCGGATGCGATTTGTCTTTTTAGAAATTTATTATAGCAGTTTCGCCCCGACGGATTATTCTCGAACGATTCGCTACTCGGCGGCGAATAAGAGCGATTTTATGACGATTCGCGCGCGGCGATGCGCTCGGACAGCTTTTCGATTTCCTCACGCAAGGCGGTGATTTCTCCGCACAGGGCTTTCACGTCTTCCGCGCCGACGATTTCAGATTCAGAGCTCTCCGCGTCGCGCCCGACGAAAAATGTAGCTAAGGTCGCCGTCACGTAACCGAAAACGGCGAAGCCGTAGAGCGCGAGAGTAAAGCACAGCACGCGCCCTTCCGCCGTTTTCGGGAAATACTCCGAGCCGATGGTCGTGATCATCATCGCCGTCCACCAGAGCGCGTCGCCATAGGTTTTGATGCCGTCCTCGACTTCGTTTTCAAAAGCCAGCATTCCCGCCGCTCCCGCGAAAACGATGATTGCCGTCAGCGCGACGACGTAGCCGAAACCGCGCCTGCTGAAGCTCGCGCCCAGCGATTTCATTCCGCGATTCAAAGAAGTCAGCACGCGAAACAATCTAATCCCGCGTGCCGCTTGCAGGACGCGGAAAAAGCGAAAGACGCGAAGCACGCGCAAGGCGGGAACCAGCAAGGAGAGCGCGGTCAGCCAGTTCGCTTTCAGATAATCCGTCTTGTCCGGCGCGAGCAAAAATTTTAAGGCGAAATCGAGAATAAAAATCGTCCAGATGATCGTTCCAAGAAGTTCGAACGCGGGTGAGAGATTGCCCGTCAATTCGACGACGAGCAGCGCGAGCCAGACGAAGCCCAAAACGAGCATCGGCATCTCCAGCCAATCTTCGAGCTGCGCGACCAGAGTTTTCCGTTCCGCCGCTATTCTTTCGCGGGCGATTTCTTTTTCGTTTTCCATTGGTTCATTTTAACCGACGTGCCTAATTGAATCATTACCCGACCTCGCGCCCGCCGCAGATTTTTGTTCTTCGCCTTGTCAGCGGCATCGTGAGTCTAAATAAATATGAAAACGATAAAAATTTTATGCGCCGTAATTTTAAGCGTCTTCGTGATGAACTCTTGCGCCTTCGCGCAAGAAGGATTGGGTAATCGCGTCCGCGAAATGCAGAAACGCCGCAATCAGAATCCGCAGTCCTATATTTCGGATGTCAAAAACACCGTGCAGAAGTCCTTCGAGTTTGAAAAGGTAAAACGCACATTTTTAGTTCACACGCCGCCCGCTTACGACGGCAAGCGAGATTTGCCGCTCGTGCTGGCTTTTCACGGCGGCATCGGCACTGGCAAACAGATGGAGCAAACGACGCAGTTTAGTGCTTTAGCCGACAAGGAAAATTTCATCGTCGTTTACCCGGACGGCATCAACAATCAATGGAACGACGGACGCGGCGCGGCGTTCGGCGGCGAGCCGGCGGGCAACGATTTCGGGTTTGTTTCAGCTTTGATTGATTATCTGCAAAAAAACTACCGTGTTGACCGGAAAAGAATCTACGCAACGGGCGGCTCGAACGGCGGAATCTTCTCGAACCGTCTCGGCGTTGAGCTTTCCGATAAACTCGCGGCAATCGCGCCGGTCGTCGGGGGTCTCCCGATTGATAAAACCAGCGGCAAAGCGTTCGCGCCCGTGTTTGGAAAAACGAAACCGCTTTCGGTTTTGATGGTAAACGGCACGGACGACACCTTCGTCAAATGGGACGGCGGCACGGTCAGAGGCAGCGACGGGCGCGTCACTTCGGTTGCGGAAACCGTTGCGGCTTGGACAAAAGCGAACGGGTGTGAGGTGAAACCGAAAATCGAAAATCTGCCGGATAAATTCCCTGACGACGGGACGACACTGCGGCGCGAAACTTATTCAAACTGCAAAGAAAAATCGGAAGTCGTTTTCTACGCGATTGTCGGCGGCGGACACGGCTGGCACGGCTCGACGAGCGGCGGCTCGCGGATGACCAGAAGTTTGACCGGCAAATTGTCGCGCGAGATAAATTCGACCGAAACGATTTGGGCATTCTTCAAACTTCATTCAAAGTAATATCGTGCTCGCTTCAAAACCTTTTCAGCTAAATTTTCAGTTTTGCATTTTCGGTTTCGTATCAGAGTATGTTTGCGATTCGCATCGCTCGCCGATGAGCGATTTACTGACTTTAGGCAAACAAGTTTTAGCTTCGCAACGGTTCAGCTTGTGGACAATGCGAAGCAGCAACACGGTTTCGTTCACGGCTGAGTCGTCAGTTACGCCGCCGACAACGCGCCGACTCCTCGCCGGCGGCTTGGTTCTCGAGGGCGCGCCAGTTGCGAAGAGCGATTTCAAAATAAATTATTTGAAACCGGCGACGGGCGAACGGCTGATCGCCTGCGCATCAATCGTTCACGCTGGAAAAAATCAAGTCGTCTGTCGGCGCGACGTGTTCGTTGCGGATGCTGCGGGAACTCTCTGCGCGGTGGCGCAAGGTCCAATCGTCACATTGCAGGCGAATTTGGAGTGCGATTTGCTAAA
>SXVE01000169.1 GCA_005790265.1 Acidobacteriota bacterium
ACTGAAACGAAGCCTTCCGGGTACAGATTTGGATAAACGCGACCTTCGGCTGACCATTCGAGTTCCGAATGAGAATAATAATCCAAACCGATCACATCAATGCGCGCCGGATTTTCCGTAAACCAGCGCAGACGTTTTTCAGTCGCGCCGTTTTTCAACAAGTACGAATAAAGCGCGTGCGATTCGTTGATGTTGCCCAAAACTATGTCGGGCACCAAAAATCGCATTTCGCTCATAAATTCGGCGAACGATTCGGATTCGGCGTCGAGCGCGCGATGCTGTTCGGACGCGTCAACGTGAATTAATTCAACGTTCGGAATTGTTTCGATCAGCATTCGGCTCGTGCGGCTGATCGCTTCGCCGACGTTTAGGATCATCTCGACGAAATTTTTGCTACCTTTGCGAAACGGATACCAAACGCCTTCTTTGCCGCAAAACCACGTTGTCACAAACGGTTCGTTGACGACCGTATAATGCCGGATCCACGGGTAACGCTCGGCGAGAGCGCGCACGAAACGCACGTAAGAATCAACGAATTCCGCATCGGCAAATCCGCCGACGAGCCAATCGGGAAAGCTCGTGTGATGCAGCGGATCGAGAATCGGCGCGATTCCCAAAAGGCGCATATAATTTAACGCTTTGTCGAGCCAGCTCCAATCGTAAACGCCTTTCGTTTTTTCGATGCTGTGCCACGGCGCGGAATAACGCAGCAAATTCAAGCCGCTTTGTTTAACCAATCGTAAATCTCTTTCAAAAAATTCGGTGTGTTTCGTCAGTTCGAGCACGTCTTTTCCCGAACCGAAAATATGCGTGCTTTCAAAGCCGCTCAAAAATCTCACAAATAAAATTCCCCCTCGAATTTTGCGCCTTAATAAATCAAAGATTTTCGGCGTCAACCGTACGCGCCGCCAAGCAACTCGGAAAACCGTTAAAGAAAGCGGTTAATAATCCAGAAAGTTAATTCGCGGCACTTAAGTTTATTGAATCACACCGAGAAAATTAGTTTTGTACGCTGCCGAACAGGACGGATTGATTTTGAACGTTTTTTAATAAAACTTTTTACAACTTTGCGGCGTTTAATTCATCAGATAATGAGAGTTGGATAATTTCAGATTTGTAAACTAAAATTTATTTATGCCAAATAATAATTCCGAAAATAACTCGTCTGCCGTCGCGAAAAGCTTGTTCGTGCGCTGTCGTTACTGCGGACAAAAAAATACCGTTCGCGATGATTACCGCAATAATTCGGCGAATTGCGGACGCTGCAAAATGCCGCTTTCCAATGAACCGCACAAAAAATTCGCCGACTTGAACAAACACGATTACGTGCATCCGGCTGATTCAAAAGCGCTTGCCGCTTTGCGCGCGATTCCGGGAATTGATTCGGCGCTCAAAAAATTGCTCGAAGTGACGGGCGAATCGGCTATTCGCGTGATGTTTATGGCGAGCGCGGTCAAAGTGACGCCCGAACAATGTCCGGATATTCACGCCAAACTGCAAATCGCCTGCACGACGCTCGGCGTTGATATGCCCGATTTGTTTATTCAGCAAAATCCGATTGTCAACGCTTTTACCGGCGGCGTCGAAAAACCTGTTATCGTTCTGCATACGGGACTTATCGAACGTTTAACCGACGAAGAAATGCTCGCTGTCATCGCGCACGAAGTCGGGCATATTCACGCCGAACACGTTTTGTATTTGACGGCGGCGCGTCTGCTCGAAGCGCTGGTCAACGCTTCGGTCGCGAAAATTATTCCGGGTTCGGAAATCGTCAAATTTTTGATTTCCGGCGGCATCAGTAGCGCCCTGCTCGCATGGGCGCGCAAAGCCGAACTGTCGTGCGACCGCGCCGCGCTGCTTGTGACGCAGGATCCGCACGTCATCGGCAGGACAATGATGAAGCTCGCCGGCGGAACTTTCGCCTCGAAAATCAATTACGATCTATTTTTAGAGCAGGCGCGTGAGTTTCAGAAAAATTACGACGAGAAAAAGCTCGACAAATTCTGGGCTGATATTCTCAACGCCGGTTTGACTCATCCGTTTCCGATCTGGCGCGTTTCGGAAATTCTTAAATGGGTTGACGACGGTCAATATACGAAATTGATGAAACAGTAAGGAAGGCAAAAATAAAAAGGCGGAAGGCAAAATTAAGAATTACAACTCTCTAATTTTGCCTTTCGCCTTTTTACTTTTTACTTTTAATTATGCTGATTGTTTTAACGACGGTGCCAAACGTTGCCGAAGCCGAAACGCTGGCTGGAAAAATCATCGAGGCAAAACTCGCCGCGTGCGTGCAAATTTTGCCTCAAATGAAGTCTGTTTACTTTTGGGAAGGCGCGGTGCAAACCGATACGGAAAATCTGCTTTTGATCAAAACTCTGCCGGAAAAATACGCTGAATTAGAAAAGTTTATTCAGTCTAATCACATTTACGATGTGCCGGAAATCGTCGCGCTCGCGCCGGAAAAAGTTTCTGCCGCTTATCTTTCGTGGCTGAAGGATTATCTCGATTAACTTTCGATTCCGCTGCCTTTTTCCGCCTCACCGTTTGGAATTTTGCCTTTGGCGCACGTGCGCACGATAAAATCAACCGCGTCTTTCGGCGAATCGGTCAAATGAAGCAATCCCAAATCTTCCTCGCCGATCATTTTTTCATTGAGCATCGTCGAAGTCAGCCACGCGAGCATTCCGCGCCAGTATTGCGAATTAAACAGTACGACCGGAAAATTGCGAATTTTTCTCGTTTGAATCAGCGTCAAGGCTTCAAAAAGCTCGTCCATCGTGCCGTAGCCGCCGGGAAAAATGACATACGCGTTGCTGTATTTAATGAACATCGTTTTGCGCACGAAAAAGTATTTAAAGGTCAGCGACTTTTTTTGATACGGATTCGGCTGCTGCTCAAACGGCAGTTCGATGTTGCAGCCGACCGACATTTTTCCGGCTTCGTACGCGCCGCGATTCGCCGCTTCCATAATTCCCGGACCGCCGCCGGTAATCACTTCAAATCCGGCTTCGGCGAGCAATCGCCCGGTTTCCATCGCCGCAAGATAGTTCGGATCGTCTTTCGGCGTGCGCGCCGAACCGAAAACGGAAACGCCGTTGGTAATGGTCGCCAGGCTGTCGAAACCGGCGACGAATTCGCCCATAATACGAAAAACGCGCCACGAATCCGACGTTTTATAATCGTCTTCGGGAACCGGCGAGCGCAGCAGCACTTCGTCGTCCGTCAAATTCCAATACGGCGCTTCTTCGAGTTCTTTCGCTTCGGCGACGGTTTTCGGTTCGTTTAATTCAACCGCAATCGGCAGATTCTTTACTTTGTTTTTACTGTCTTTATTTGTTTTCTTTTCTTTATTTGCGTCAGTTTTTGCCATAAATTCCTTGAAAAGTTAGCAGAAAATTGGCAGAAAGTTAACAGGTAGTTCCAGAAAGTATGAAGAAAAAAAGAACAAATATTCTTTTACTTTCTGGAACTTTCTGGAACTACCTGCCACTTTCTGCCAACTTTTCAGACTCCCATAATATTGTAGCCGCAGTCAACGTAGATGATTTCGCCGGTGATTGCCGAGGAAAGATCGCTCACTAAAAATAGCGCGGTGTTGCCGACTTCGCGCGCTTCGACGTTGCGTTTGAGCGGAGATTTTTCGCCGATATGTGTGAGCAGGGTTCCCATATTTTTCACGCCGCGCGCCGACAAAGTGTTGATCGGTCCGGCGCTGATCGCGTTAACGCGAATGTTGTGTCGTCCGACATCGGCGGCGAGATAGCGCGTCGAAGATTCGAGCGCGGCTTTGGCGACGCCCCTCACGTTGTACTTCATCACGACTTTTTCCGCGCCGTAATAACTCATCGTGACGATGCTTCCGCCGTCTTTCATCAGCGGAACCGCCGCCAAAGATAATTGCGTCAGCGAAAACGCGCTGATTTCGAGCGCCGTCGTAAACGCTTCGCGCGTCGTCGTCAAAAATTCGCCTTCGAGCGCTTCGCGCGGCGCGAACGCAATCGAGTGAATCAGAAAATCGAGTTTGCCGTATTTTTCGCCGACTGCCGCAAATGCCGCATCAACTTCCTGCTGATCGGTTACGTCGCACGGCACGACGAGCGTGTCCGGCAAATCTTTCGTCAATTTTTCGACGTTTTCTTTCAGGCGTTCGCCCTGATACGTAAAAGCGAGTTTCGCGCCCTGATTCAAACAAGCCTCGGCGCACGCCCACGCAATCGAGCGTTTATTCGCGACGCCGAAGATCATTCCAACTTTGTTTTCAAGCATAATTTTAATCGTAAAAAATAAAACGTGAATGATAAATAGAACAAGATTATAAATCAATCAGCTCTATTTATCATTCACGATTAGCTTTTTGCCGTAAATCTTAATCCATCGCGTAGGTTTTTTGCAGCGTTTCAAAATCCACCAATTCGATGTCAACGTCAACCAGCGTGTCGGCGAATTTGTCTTTAACGGTCGAGCGCAGTTCGGTTTCCGCCGCGCGGTCGAGCTGCGTCACCAGCAAAAGCAGCAGCCGCACGCGCGAATCGGCGTTCATTTGTTTGAAGCGATTATTGACCAGAGCGATTTTGCCGAGAATAAAATCAATTTTTTCCTGCCGCACTTCCGGCGTCACGACGAACGAAACTTCGACGCACGTAATCAGATTTTGCCGCACGAAAACCGCATCGAACGACGTGTCAAAAATACTGACGTGGCGCATTACGGGAGTTTTCGATTCGTGCTGAATCTGCCGCAAAGCCAAATCCTGCGCGACGATATAAGCCGACAACAAATCGCTGATTTGCTCGTCGGGAATATTCAAAAGCACCGCCAATTCGTTGACTTCGACGTTCAATTTGTGGCGCTGCGTGTCCGGCAAAGCGATTTCCCATTGCAGTTTGTTGATTTTTTTGCCGACCGACAGTTTTCTCGATTCGCTCAAATTAAGCCACGAAAAAACCGTAATGCCGATGGCGGAAAACAAAAAAATTGCGGAAAGCAGCCAGTTTCCGGCGGCAAACGCCATTGCCAATCCGGTAAACAGACAAAGCATAACGATTGCTCCAAAAATCAACAGCAGACGATTCGACGCGGATGATTTGAAATCAACCACCGGATTATCAATTGGTTTTATCATCGGTAAAAGGAATTGAATTGTTTCTTATACCAAATAAATTAACAATGAAGTGAAAAATCCGCAATCGTTGGGAATTAAATAACGAAAAAAATAAAATATAGAGTTCCGAAAAGCGAAAATCCGGTGAAAGTTGTGGAAGATTTTCGCTTTTCGGAGCTGAAATTGAAGCGTTTTAGGCGGCGGCTGATTTTTCAAACGGAATTTCTTCAAAGTGCGTCATTCGTTTGAACGCGCGGAAACGCTCGTTGATTTCGTCGTGCGTCAAACGGTCAACGCGTTCGGTGCCGAATTCTTCGACGTTAAAAGACGCCATCACCGAACCGTAAATCATCGCGCGGCGCAGCGCGTCCTCGGTAATTTCGACTTGCGATGCAAGATAACCCATAAAACCGCCCGCGAACGTGTCGCCCGCGCCGGTCGGATCGAAAACGCTTTCCAGAGGATAAGCCGGAACGACGAAAAAATTATCTTTCGTAAACAAAACCGCGCCGTATTCGCCGCGTTTGATTACGAGCGCTTTCAAACCGTAGTTCAAAATCACTTTCGCGGCTTTGTGAATGTTCGGCTCGTCGGTCAACTGTCGCGCTTCGGCATCGTTGATAATCACACAATCAACGACTTTGATCGTTTCGATTAATTGATCCTTCATCGAAGAAATCCAAAAATTCATCGTGTCCATCGCGACAAACTGGGCGTTTTCGCATTGCTCGCGCACTTGTTTCTGAATCGTCGGCAGAATGTTCGCCAAGAATAAAAGCCGCGCCGATTTCGATTTTTCCGAAAGTTTCGGGTCGAACGTCTCGAAAACATTAAGCTGCGTGTCGAGCGTGTGCGCCGTGTTCATATCGTAATCGTAACGCCCGCGCCAGAAAAAAGTTTTGCCGCCCGCGACGACTTCGACATCATCGGTGTTGATATTATGCCGCTCGAAAACCGCCCATTCCGCATCGCCGAAATCATCGCCGACGACGCCGACGACATTCACGTCCGTAAAAAAACTCGACGACAGCGCAAAATGCGTTCCCGCGCCGCCCAAAATCTTATCGCGCTGACCAAACGGCGTCTCCAGCGCATCAAACGCGACCGAGCCGACTACTGTTAAAGACATATTTTTATAGAATTTCCTTTGTGATAAATTGATTATTTTGCTAACTCCAAACAAAAAAACAGATTACCACAAAATTTCCGTTTGTCGAAAATCTCGCGATAATCTGCAAGTCAATCGGTTTAAATTATTGATTGGCGTTCTATTCTGAAGGTTTTAAAAGTTAATTGTGCTGGAAAAGATTAACTGTTTTTA
>SXVE01000170.1 GCA_005790265.1 Acidobacteriota bacterium
ACAAAATAAAAACCGTCACGAGCAGTTTCGATTTGAAAACGTCGCGCACGGCATATCGCGGAATCACGAGAAACCGCGACCATTTGGAATGCGCCTCGCCTTCATACGCGCCGTATAAATGTTCGTAAACCGCCATCAGTTCGCTCTCCCGTTTTTGATTGAATGGTTCATTTTAGGTAAAGAAAAGATAAATTTTTAACCGCCGATAAAACAGATGAACGCAAATATTTTATTTGATTTAATCTGCGTTTATCCGCGAACATCAGCAATTTCAATTTCTCTGCTCGCATCGCCGCCGTTTTCCATCGCCTTCAGGAAAATATCTTCGAGCGAATCGCGTTTGAAATTGAGCCGCCGGATTTGCACCTCGTGATCGAAAGCGAGACGATACAAATCATTGATTTCGACCGTCTCGTTCATAATTAATTTCATTCGCCGTTCGCCCGACAGTGCGTATTCACAGCCCAGATTGCCGACGGCTTCGACAAACGCCTGCCGGTTTCCGCCGCGCGTTTCAAGCTCGATAAATTTCCGGTTCGCTTTGCGTTCTTCTTCGAGATTGCAGTTCGCCGCAATTTGTCCATCTTTTAAGACGAGAATTTCGTCGCAGCATTCTTCGACATCGCGCAAAAGGTGCGACGACAAAAGAATGCGCGCGCGTCCGCCGTCGCGAATCTGGCGAATAAGAGCGATCATCCGGCTGCGCGTCGGCGGATCGAGTCCGTTCGTCGGCTCGTCCAGAATAATCAATTTCGGTCCGTGAACAATCGCCTGCGCCAATTTTGCCAGCTGCTTCATTCCGAGCGAATACGAATCAATCGGACGATACCTAGCTTCGCCCAAACCGACATAAAAAAGCGCTTCGTGCGCCCGTTCGAGCGCGTGTTTCGCCGGAATTCCCGACAATTCCGCCATCAACCGCACGAAATGAACGCACGACATTTTGGCGATAAACGAATCGCTCTCCGGCATATAACCGATTGTCTGGCGCACGAGTTTCGCATCTTTGGTGATGTCCTGCCCGAAAATCCGCGCCGTCCCGGAAGTCGGCGGATGAAATCCCAAAAGCGTGTGAATCAGCGAAGTTTTCCCCGCGCCGTTCGGTCCCAGCAACCCGATGGCGCGCCCGTTGAGCGCGCCGCTCAAAGATTTCAGAATCGGACGCGTTCCGAACGTTACGCTCAGTTGTTCAAGTTCGATAACACTTGTCATTGCAGATAATTACCAGTATGAATATTTGATTTTCCGACAAAGCAATTTTCATTCACATTCGCAGTGATGAATGTCGGATTCTTCGTCTTTATATACCACTAAAGCAGACGCTTTTTGAATAACTCTTTTCGATTCGCTTTGCAATCATTTTTTAGTAATCGCAGTCGCAGTTTTTTATAAATCAAAATTCTACGGCGCGGAAATTGTATCGTCCGGCGCGTTTTCGTATTCGCCGAGACATTGATCGAGCGGATTTCCGGTCGTGTGAACGCAGTTGCAAAACGCGTCGCCAGCTTGCGTACGGTTTTTGCCGGCAAATTGTTTCTGACACGCGGCGAAACTGTTGCGCGGTTTGACATCATACAGGCGCGGCACGATGAACATAAAAAAGATCACGGCGGCGAAAACTCCGGCGAAAAAAAGCAGCGGAAATTTGTCGCTGAAAAGCTGTTTAATAAAAACCAAAAAACGCGCGTAAAGCGAGCCGATTCCGTAGCGAGAAAAAACGCCGCGTTCATCGTTCGCGCTTTGATTAACTGGGAAATCGCGCACGAAAGTTTCACGTTCCGCCACGTCATGTTCCAGCCGATTAAACGGCAGAATATACTTCCATTTTTCGTAATTCCAACCGAGCAGAAACAGATTCGCCAACGTCATCAAAGGCGCAGTGAACAGCGAACCGTCAAAACGCACGGCGAAAGTCAGAATGCAGATGTTCAAAATAATTGGAAAATAAAGAAACGCGCCGAGCGTGACCGTGCGCGGAATCAGCAGAAAAATAGCTGCCGCAATCTGCGCGATGCCGATAAATGTGTAGTAAAAACCCGTGTGATGCAGCGCGTTCAGATAAGTTCCCATCGGATGAATGACCGACAAACCGCTGGCGAAACGCTCGTCCATAATTTTGACGATTCCCGCCGGAATAAATCCGGCGGCAAGCGAAAACCGGCAAAAAATCGAAAACAGCCAAAGCCAGTGATTGCGCTTTGCCTGCGAATGAATTCGATTGAGTGTCGAAGAAATACTCATAAAAAAAGGGACGACGGAATTTTTTCAAGCGAGAAAAGAATTTTAAGTCAAACCGATTGTTGTATCAAGAAATTTACCGGGCAACAGCCCGCCCGATTCAAAAGAAACCGGCGGGCTGTTTTTTGCTGTTTCAATTGACTACTTTTTCTCTACGTATTTATCGCCCATCGCGTTCATTAAAATGTGCTGCATTTCAAATGAATTCGGCAGACCGATGAGACTTGCCGGAGACAAACCGAACGCGCCGCCTTCGGTGTTTGCCGCGAGCGTGATGCGGTCGCCGGTCGCGTAAGCATAAGCCAGCGTCGGCGCAGCGTTAATGTCAATCGCGCCGAGTTTCTGACGCTGTTCTTCGGTTAAACCTTCGCCGCCCGCGTTTTTCATTTTGTCGGCGAGCGGTTTCATCAGCGGCGCGAGGTCGTGATAAAGAATCGCCGAGAAATTCGCGTTCCCGTCAACCGGCAGCGCGCTCATAAATCTCGATGAACGAACGAGCGTGTTGCCCGCGTCGCGGTTAGCGAGCGATTGTTCCAAAAGCGCGCGGCTCGGCGCGGCGACGAGATAGCCGTTCGCGTATGTGTAATACACGGCAAGTCCCGCGTCAGCCGATTTCACTGAATAAAACGTGCGGTCGCCCGAAGTTTCGCTTTCCAAAGTCAATTTGCCTTTGCCGTGCAGCACGGAAAATTGATTGAGTTTTTCGACGGCTTTAGCGAACGTGTCCTGCAATTTCGCCTGGTCATAAACTTCGAGAACGATTTTCCACGAAGGCGTCGGCAGCAGCGGACCGTCAATCGCGAAGGCGAATTCTCCGCCGAGCGGTGCGGCGAAATCGTTGCGAATACTGATGCCCTGCGATTTTTCGATTTCCTGCAAACTGTTGCGCACGTCCGGCTGCACGGTTTCTAAAAATCCGAGCAGATCGTCAACCAGTAATTCCGGTTTTTTGACGACGAAAGCGGTGGCAACGTTGGCGGCTGGCGAGATGAAATCGAGCGCGCCCATCGCGCCCGGCGCGGCGAGCCACGTCGCGATACCGCGATTCGATTCGTTGAATGTCAGAGCGGCGCGGCTCAAAGTTTTGCCGTTCGTTTCTTTTTGTTCGACGACGAAATGACGCAAATTCATCACGCCGAGCTGTTTGAAGCCTTCGATCTGACGCGCGGCGTCCGGCTTGTCGTTTTTGTTAATGTTTTGCGCGATGATTTTTTCCAGATCGGCGGCGACGATCAAGCCCGCGCCGTCTTTGTAAACGTCGTTGATGCGCTGATAAAACGCCGTGTTCGCAAAACGATTCGCGTCCGGCTGGTTCAAAGTCGTAGCCAAACCGCGCAGGCGTTCGATTTGCGGCGATGCGGCGAAAGTATCGTTGTGAATCCAGACGTAAACTTGTTCAGTTTTAGCCGCGTTTTTCGTTGCGTCTTTCGTTTTCGCGCTGCCGGTAACCGTTGTGCCTGCAACATTTGCCGTCAGCGGATCGTCAACGATGCTGACGTTCAGATGATTGCCGGATTCTTTGGCGAAATTCGCCAGTTGCCCGTCAAGATAGGTGCGGAAATTCGCCGCGTTTTTGACTTCGCCGAGAACGAGAATGCCGTTCGGCTCGCCTTTAGTGTCCATTTCCGCGCTGACGACGATTTCTTCGCCCAATTGCGAACCGAATTCGCGCACGCGCGCCAGCGTTTGTTCGTTAACGCCGTCGCCTTTTTTGCCTTTCCACCATTCGGCGAGCGCCGGATTTTGGCTGATGCGTTCCTGCATCACGCGTTCCGATTCGACGAGCGATTCGGTCAAATTCGGCAGCGCGGCGTAAAACACGGTGTTTTCCGGCAGCAGATTGACGAATTTTGACGAATAGCGAACGCCGGGACGCGCGACTTTCTGGTTAACTTCGCGTTTC
>SXVE01000171.1 GCA_005790265.1 Acidobacteriota bacterium
AAGGTCCGAATGTCAGACAATCGTTCGACGGCATCCGCGCTTCGGCGAAATTCGCCAACTGGAATTTCGATGCTTTCGCCGTCAAACCCGTTTCAACCGACAGAGGATTTTTCGACGACAAACCATTGAACCAGCAAACGTTCGGCGGACTTTACGCCGTCAGTCCGAAAGGTTTTTTGACGAAAAACGGAAAGGCGGATTTTTATTATTTCGGTCTGGACAGAAAAACGGCGCGTTTTAATCAGGGAACGGCGCGGGAAATCAGGCACACGCTCGGCACGCGGATTTGGAACAACGAAAACGCGCTCGATTACAATTTTGAATTCGCTTATCAGTTCGGAGAATTCGGCGCGGGAAAAATCGAAGCGTGGACGGCGGCTTCCGATACCGGCTACACATTAAAGAAAAGTGTGTTAAAGCCGCGCTTGGGTTTAAAAGCGGATTCGACGAGCGGCGACAAAAATGCGCGCGACCGAAATTTGCAGACGTTTAACGCGCTCTTTCCGCGCGGCGCGTATTTCGGACAATTTTCGCCAATCGGTCCGTTTAATCACACGGATTTGCACGTTTCAGTAACCGTGCATCCGGCGAAAAAACTTTCGATAAATGCCGATTGGATAAACTTTTGGCGCACGAGCCGCCGCGACGGAATTTACAACGTCGCCGGAACGCTGATTCGAGCCGCTAATCAAAGCGCGACGCGATTCGTCGGGCAGCAATACGCCGTCGAAGCCAACTACGTTTTTGATCGTCACACGACGCTGACCGCCAATTACAGCCGTTTCAACGTCGGAAAATTTTTGCGCGAAACGCCGCCCGCCGAAAATACGAATTATTTCGCCGCGTGGCTGACTTATAAATTTTGAATACGAAGCGAAATAAATGTTCCACGAAATTTTTCAAACTATTTTTTATTCCGATCTCGGCAGCAATCTTAACAATGCGGCGCTGCTCGTTTTTAGAGTTTTACTGTGCTTTGAGATGTTCCGCGTTCACGGGTTAAAAAAAGTGGCGAAAGCAGGCGGCGCGGCGGAAATCGTTCCGAATCCGTTAAAGTTGCCGCCGAAATTGAATCAATTAATCGCGGATTTTTCCGATCTCGTCGCTCCGGTTCTGGTCGCGCTCGGGTTTTTGACCAGATTTTCGGTGCTGCCGATTTTGGCGGTGACTTTGACCGGTTATTTCGTCGTTCACCGCCGTGACGCTTTGAGCGTGCGCGACGTTCCGTATATGTATTCACTGAGTTATCTGTTCGTCTTTCTCGTCGGCGCGGGACGATTTTCGGCGGATTTTTATATTTACAAGTTTTTGTTCGGGTAACAATAAAGGACGCGATTTTAATTAGATTTTGGACTTTCAAACGACACGCTGGTGAAAGAAAAATGAACGAAAAATTAACGGCATTTATCTTGAGTTTTGTTTCCGGGTTTGTTGACACCGCCGGATTCATCGCGCTCGGCGGCGTTTTTACGGCGCACGTCACGGGAAACTTCGTGCTGGCGGGCGCGTCAATCGCGCGCTCGAGTACCGAAGGCGTTTTCGTCAAACTCGTGATGTTTCCGATTTTCGCGGCGGGAGTCGGTTTGAGTTATTGGGCGGCTTGTTTTCTTGAACGAAAAAACAAAAACGCGCTTTTCTACCTGCTGCTCGCCGAAGCCGTTTTTCTTTTCATATTCGCTGCGCTCGGCTTTTATTTTCAGCCCGCATCGAGCGTTACTATGACGGAAACGCAGATTATCATCGCGGGCGGCATCGGCGTTTTGGCGATGGCGATGCAGAACGCTTTGATGAAAATTCATCTGCCGAAAATGACGATGACGACCGTGATGACCGGCAATGTCACGCAGTTTTCGATTGATACAATGAAACGCATTTTCGGCGTTTTCAGCACCGACGCGAACGAGGAAAATTCGGCGGAAATCGCCGCGCGAATGAGCAAAGTCGGCGCGGTTCTGCTCGGATTTCTGGCGGGCGCAATTCTCGGCGCGCTGCTGTTTATCAATTTCGCACTGCTCGCCTGTTTGCTGCCGTGCGCGCTTGTTTTATTCGTCGCCGCGCAGTTTAGAAATCACCCGAATTGACGAGAAAAAGACCGCTTTAATTGATGATTTCAAAAGCAGAGTTTCGCGTTAATCTTGATTCATCCGGTTGATTAAAACCGCAGGAGATTAAAAAACAATGATTAAAATTACGAGATCAAACGACAGAGGACACGCCGATCACGGCTGGCTCAACACTTATCACACGTTTTCGTTTAACACATATTACAATCCGCAAATGATGGGTTTCCGCTCTTTAAGAGTCATCAACGAAGACCGCGTGACCGCCGGGCAAGGTTTCGGCACGCACGGACACGCCGATATGGAAATTCTCTCATATGTCGTCGAAGGCGCGCTGGCGCACAAAGATTCGACCGGCGGCGAAGAAGTTCTTCGACCGCACGAAGTTCAGCGAATGACGGCGGGAACGGGCATTCAGCACAGCGAATTCAATCCGTCGGCGACGGAGCGAGTTCATCTTTATCA
>SXVE01000172.1 GCA_005790265.1 Acidobacteriota bacterium
CGCGCGCCGAATTTATGGAAGTTGACATCGCCGTTGACCCGCTCGAAGGCACGAATTTGTGCGCGCTCGGTGCCAACAATGCGATTGCCGTGCTCGCGGCGGCAGAACGCGGCGGATTGCTGAATGCTCCGGACATTTATATGGACAAAATCGTCGTCGGTCCGTCGTGCAAAGGCGCGGTGGATATTGAAGCGCCGGTAAAAGATAACTTGAAAGCCATCGCGCGGCGGCTCGGACGCGATATTGATGATTTGACGATTATGTGTCTCGACCGCCCGCGCCACAAACAGTTGATTGCCGATGTGCGAGCGACGGGCGCGCGCATTCGGCTGATTTCCGACGGCGATTTGTCCGCCGGAATTTCGGCGGCGGTCGCCGGAACGAATATTCACGCGGTGATGGGCATCGGCGGCGCGCCCGAAGGTGTGATTACGGCGGCGGCGCTGAAATGTCTCAACGGCGAAATTCAGGCGAAACTCGTTTTCGATCCGGAAAGATTGGGCGTTGATAAATCGAAAGTTCCGCCGAAAGAAAAAGTGATGGAACGCCTTAAATCAATGGGCATAACCAATTCCGAGAAAATCTACGACACCAACGATCTGGCGCCGGGCAAAAAAATCATTTTCGCCGCGACCGGCGTAACCGACGGCGCGCTTTTGCGCGGAGTCAGATTTTTCGGCGCGGGCAAACGTACGCATTCGGTCGTGATGACGACGGAAACGCGGAACATCCGTTTTGTTGACACGGTTCACGTCGAAGGCGGACCGGATGCCGTGATCAGATTTTAATTTATATCGAAATTGAGAGGCGTTTCAGATTGCTGAAACGCCTCTCAAAAATTTCATTGTGCCGATGCGATTCCAAAGCGCCGCGAGATTGATAATATTTCGCGGCGCTTTGCTCACTCTCGCTTTCCGGCAAAATCCTCTAAAATGAAGAAATGAGTTTTTCAGCCGGAAATTACGTGCCGCAAACAGTTTTGAGCGCCGTGCGAAAACAGGCGCGAATCGTTTGGGGTGTTTCTTTGTTTTTGCTGTTTGTCTGGATTTCTCTCATTCTGCTCGCCCCGTTTGCGGAAAATCGCGGATTAACTAGTTTATCCGCTCCGCTTTACAAATTTTTCAGTTATATTTGTCATCAAATGGCGGAGCGTTCGTTCAGCATCGGTAACGCGCCGTTTGCTGTGTGCGCGCGTTGTTTCGGCGTTTATTTCGGCTTGCTGCTCGGAGTGTTGATTTACCCGTTTTTTAACCGGATTGAAGAAACGGAACCGCCGCGGCGCATCTGGCTGTTTTTATCTTTGATTCCGATGGGAATAGATTGGGCGCTCGGAGTTTTCGGCATCTGGGAAAATACGCATTGGTCGAGGCTTGCGACCGGAGTTGTTTTGGGCGTGGTTTGCGCGCTTTTTATCGTTCCGGCGCTGATCGAACTTTTTCGGCTGTTGCTGCACAAAAAATAAACAAAAATAAAAAGGCTGTTTTAAGCAACAGCCTTTAAAGCATTTAAATTTATTTGATGATAATGATTCTCGATATTTTTTTTGGCAACGCGGCAAAATCATTAAAACAGCTCGCGTTCCGCGATAAGTAAATCTGATTATAGTTAATTTTTATATGTCTGACAAGTTTTACTTTCGTATTAATATTAACGCTTTTTCAGCATCATAAATTGTTGCTTGAAACCGCGAACGAGCGGAAATTTGGCGGAAAAGTTTTCCACCTGTGGAAAACTCTCTGTGGAATAGTATTTCGTTGACTATTCAAAAAAATAGGCGCAAAATTACAAATACGAAAATTAATCAAATACAATGAATTTTAATAAATCAAGCGCAACCGAAAAAGCAAAAAGTGATTTGGCACAGCGCGCCGGAATTGCGGAAAGCGACGTTGAAACAATTTCCGTCGAAGACACCGATTTTCCTGATATGTCGCTCGGCGCTCCCGCCGAAGATGAAATGGCTGCTCAGATGATTTCGACCGGCTGGCGCATTAAGCTGCGCGCGGACGAAAAAGATTATGAATATCGCGCCGACAAATACCAAATTCGTCTGTGCGATTACGACGGTGCCAATCATATTATCGCAGAAAATAATTAGTGATTCGGCGCTGATTGATTCAAACAAAAAGTTTAGGAGTTTTATAACTGATGAATCGAAATAATTTTTGGATACATTTCGGCATTGCCGCCATTATCGTGACGATGGCAGCCGTTTTAGGACAAATTCGCCGCTGGGACAGTTCGCTTCGCACGGCTGACACGACCGAAAAGATCGCTGCGACAACCAAGCCGGTTGCCGTTAAGCGTTCGATTGCCGAAGGCGAGCCGGAAGTTTTGGTCAAGTTTCGTCCGACCGTCAACTGGAGCGACATCAAAAAACTCGCTTCGCGAAACAATGACCGCGTGGAAGACGAAATCGAATCGGTCAAAGGTTTAGTCGCGATTGACGATCTCGACAACGCCGATCCGGAAAAAGTCGCGACGCAGTATGCGGCGATGAGCGATCTGGTGGTCTACGCCGAAGTCAATAATAAAATCCAATTTGACGATCCGGCGGTTTCGGCTTCGAGCAGAGACTTACCGCAACGCGAGACGAGTTCGCCGCGACCGAACGATCCGAAATTTGCCGAACAATGGTCTTTGAACAATCTCGGACAGGACGGCGGCAAAGAACGCGCCGATATTGACGCGCTCAAAGCGTGGGCGACAACGCGCGGCAGCGAAGAAATCGTCGTCGCCGTGCTCGACACCGGCGTTGATTACACGCATCCCGATCTGGTTTCAAATATGTGGTTTCGTCCTGCCAATGTTCCGCAGTATCGCGATGACGAACTCGGCACATTTAACGACGAGCACGGATTTAACGCGGCGAGCAATTTGAGCGATCCGATGGACGACAACGGACACGGAACGCATTGTTCGGGAATTATTGGCGCCGAAGGCGACAACGACGAAGGAATCGCCGGAATCAACTGGAACGTGCGCATTATGCCGCTCAAATTTATGGGACGCGGTGGATTCGGCACGACGAAAGACGCCATCGAAGCGATCAATTACGCGATTGACCGCAAACGCAACGGTGTCAACGTCCGCGTCATCAACGCGAGCTGGGGTTCGACGGCGTATTCAAAAGCGCTCGAAGACGTGATTCGCGCGGCGGGCGAAGAAGGAATTTTGTTTGTTGCGGCGGCGGGAAATGCGACGACCGACAACGATAAGCGTCCGCATTATCCTTCAAATTACAAACTGTCGAACGTTATCAGCGTGGCGGCGACCGACAAGGCGGATAATCTCGCTTCATTTTCCAACTACGGCGTCAAAACCGTTCATATCGCCGCGCCGGGCAGAGAAATTTTATCAACCTGGCTGAACGATGCGTATCGCGAAGCGTCGGGAACTTCGATGGCGGCTCCGCAAGTTGCCGGAGTTGCGGCGCTGATTTTGTCAAACGAGCCGAATTTGTCGGTGGAAAAACTGCGCGAACGAATTCTGCGTTCGGTTGATAAAATTGATTCGCTCGCCGGCAAAGTTGAAAACGGCGGCAGAATTAATGCGGCGAAGGCTTTGGAAAAGTAAAACGCCGAAAAAAGTTAAGCTAAATTATTAAGGCTAAAAAAGTTAGAAATAATAAAAAAGAGTTGGCAATTAAAAAGGTCGGCTCTTTTTTTGTTTGCTAAAATGATAATAAATTTATGAGAAAAATCGTTTATCAAATTCATTTGTGGCTCGGATTGGTCGTTTCGATTCCGGTTTTGGCGTGGGCTTTGAGCGGTTTTTTATATGCGTTGCCGAATACGGTCGAAGGCGGAACAATCGAGAAAATTGACGCGGCGCGCGTGAAAATAGCGCCCGGCGAAGCGATTATCAAAGCGAACGAACTCGCCGGAAAAACTTTGCCGACAACGGCGCTGACGCTTTTGATGAAAGACGGAAAGCCGGTTTATCAATCAATCGGCGGTCTCGGCGCCGATTCGATTTTTATCAACGCGGAAACCGGCGTCGCGGAAATGTCGAAGCCGCCGACGTGGAAAACGAGATTTTTCCGCGAAGCGCATTTTTATTTTTTCGCCGGTTCGTGGCAAGTTTCGCTTCTGATTTTATTTTCGGCGCTCGCGGCGCTTTCGGCATTGACCGGAATTTATTTAAATTTGATTTACTGGTTCGGCAAAAAGCGCCGAAAAGAAAATAATATTCAAATTTCCGAAGTGAACGAATATAATCATTAAACGGTGTCGAGATTGACATCTCGGTTGCCTCGCGCCGCATCTGAAATTTCAGTTTACGACAAAAGGAGTTATCCACTCGAATGAAATCACTACTCGCTTTAGCCATCTTATTGTTTAGTTTCGTTGGCGTCGTCAGCGCGCAGAACGAACAAGCGCCGATTCAGGAAAAGGAATTCAGTTATAAAAACTGGAGTCATAAAAACGTGCGCGCCGACGGCGAAACGAATCTGCGCGATTTTGCAAAAGGCAAAAAACTCGTGATGGTCGTTTATTTCGCGCCGTGGTGTCCGAACTGGAAACACGAAGCGCCGTTTGCGCAAAAAATGTATGAAAAATATAAAGCGAACGGTTTCGATGTGATCGGCGTCGGCGAATACGACACGGTTGAGAAAATGAAAACGAATCTCGACGCATTGAAAATCACTTTTCCCGTCGTTTACGAATCGGATTCGACCGCCGCGAAACAAAAAACTCTGCATTACGAATATCGCAAAGCCGTCGGCGACACGCGCAATTGGGGATCACCGTGGAATGTTTTCGTCGAACCGGCGCGCTTTGAAAAAAAGGGCGACGTTTTATTAACGAAGGCGGCGATTGTCAATGGCGAATTGATCGAAGCCGAGGCGGAAAAATACATTCGCGAAAAACTCGGTTTGCCCGCCGAAGATAAAAAAGCGCAAACGGCGGAAAATAAAGCGATTGAAAGCTGCGCGCCGGAAAAGAAAATCGCGGCTTTGAAAGTTCCGTAAAAAGAAAAAGTTTGGCGGCGAATTAAAATAAAAAAACGAAAAAGGCGACTGATTTAGCTAAATCAGTCGCCTTTTTTTATTTGCATCGAAATTTATTTTTAATTTTGCTGTCACAAAAGCAAGACGCGCGGTGTTTATCTTTTTGAAACCGCAAATCTGCGAGATACAAAAAATAATTTTGCAAAGGAGCTTTTGGAAAAATGAAATTATCTTCGGTCAAATTAATGCCATTTCGTAACGCAATTTTAATCGCCGCCGTCTGTCTTTCCGGTTCAATCGTTTTCGGTCAAAACAAATCTGAAATTAAAATAAAAAATAAAGATTTTTGCGCTGACAACAATTATTCGAGCGACAACAAAACAGCTTATAAAGAAACGCGCGAGCTGAATATGTCAGCCGGAAGCCTTGTCAATGTTGACGCGCGGCGCAACGGCGGAATTCGCGTTAAAGGCGAAAATCGCGCGGACGTGCTCGTTCGCGCCTGCGTTCAGGCGCTCGGAAATTCTGACGAGGAAGCGCGCGCCGTCGCCAAAAACATTCGCATCGAAACCGGTTCAGTCGTGCGCGCCGAATCTGAAAGCGAAGAATCAAACTGGTCGGTTTCCTACGAAATTCTCGTTCCGCGCGCGACCAGTTTGAAATTAACGGCGCACAACGGCGGCATCGGCATCAGCGCCGTCGAGGGAAATGTTGAATTTCAAACGATGAACGGCGGCGTGAGTTTGAGCGATGTCGCGGGCGACGTCACAGGAAAAACGATGAACGGCGGCGTCAATGTCAATTTGTCGGGCGGCGGCTGGCGCGGCAGCGGTCTCGATGTCGAAACCAGAAACGGCGGCGTTCATCTCTCAATTCCCGAAAATTACGCGGCGCGCATTGAAACCGGAACGGTCAACGGCGGCGTCAAAAGCGATTTCAGCGCGCTCAATTTCACTGCGCAGGACGATGAAAGACCGCGCGCCAAACG
>SXVE01000173.1 GCA_005790265.1 Acidobacteriota bacterium
CAACGCCATCGCGCCCGGTTATATGGCGACGAATAACACGACCGCTTTGCGCGCCGATGAAACGAGAAATCGCCAGATTTTAGAAAGAATTCCCGCCGGACGCTGGGGAAATGCGGATGATTTAGCAGGCGCGGCGGTGTTTTTAAGCTCGGCGGCAAGCGATTATTTGCAGGGACATTTGTTAGTTGTAGACGGCGGTTGGATGGCGCGCTGATAAATCAATCTTTGTGCGGCGCGATCAGATACAAATCGCGTCCGGCGCGTTCGACGATTAAAGTGTCGGGATCGTTTTCGTAATCGGCGCGGTTGAAAGTTTGATAATCGAGAAAGTTTAGATTCACGCGGCGGCAAGTTTCCGCGTCAACTTGTGAGGCAAGCGTGATTTTGAAACGCTTTACGACTTTACCGCTTTCGTCTGTTTCTCCGGCATAAGCGACGTGCGCGAGATGCGCGGCGACGCATAAATTTTGCTGTAATTCGCCGGATTGGGCGACGAGTTCTTTGACAGTTTCGAGCGGCGCGTAACCGCCGAATTTTTCGATTGCCGCGCCGTGCGTTTCGGAAATGCACGTTAAATGCGGCGCGTAAATTATTAATTCGCCGCCCGTTTCGATAATCGCGCCAAGTCGGTAACTCGCTTTTCCGCCCGTCCAAAGCTCGTCGTAATGTTCGTCAAGCAGCGCAACGACGCGCCGGTATTTTCTGCCTGAATATTTGATGTGAACTTTTTGCGAAACGGCGGCGGCACGGCGCAGTGCGAGTCGAAAATCTCCGGCGAAAAGCGCGTGCGTTCTGAGGCGATTTTCGTCGTCGCGCGAAACAACCGAAGTGATTGAAACGACTTCCGCCGGAACGAAATCAGCGGCGGCTTCGATTAAATGGCGCGTCGGCGTTTCAATCCGACCGATGATGTTTTCAATCGTGGCGAGCGCGGCGAGCCAGTGCGTTTTGTGCGTTAATTCCGCGCCCGCGACGCCCGGAAAAAAGTATTTCGCGCCGCCCGCAAAACCGGCAACTTCGTGCGGAACGGTTGCGCCGAAGATCAAAACGACATCGTAATTTCCCGGCGCGAGCAGTTTATT
Source organism: Acidobacteriota bacterium (assembly GCA_005790265.1). GTDB lineage: Bacteria > Acidobacteriota > Blastocatellia > Pyrinomonadales > Pyrinomonadaceae > SXVE01. The sequence goes on from SXVE01000173.1 coordinate 1,083, forward strand.
GATCGAAAGCGGAATCGCTTCGTCGAAAAGACTTCCGGTGATTTCGCGGACTTTTTCCGCTGGTAATTCGCCGATAATCGTCAAGTTTTCGGGATCGCTCCAATCGTGGTCGAAAATATTACGCAGATTCGGAATTTCAGCCAAGTTTTTTGCGCCAATTTTTAATAATTTTTCGGCTACCGGCATCGGCGAATGCGTGCCCTGCGCGACGAGCGCGTCGAGCCTGGCGATGTTTTTACGATTGAGAATTTCGGCGGCAATTGGGAAAAGCTGATCAGTATTGTCATCGCGCGTTTTGTCGGGAATAATCGCCAGAATTTTTGAATTCGGCGCGATGTTCGCCAACGCTTTTTCGAGAATCGGACGAAAATCGGCAGCGTCTAAATCAGCTTCGGGCGCGCCGGTTCCGCAAACGTTTTGATTGGATTGATTAATCATTTTTAAGAATTATTTAACCACAGATGAACACGGATGGGCACAGATTTTTATGATTTTTCAACTGTTTTATTTACCTCATAATCCGTCTTTGTCTGTTTTCATCCGTGTATATCTGTGAAAATCTGTAGTTAAAGTCCTTCTGTTTTTACAACTTTAAATTTAACACCAGCGCAAACTTTGAACGCGCGCTGACGACGAAAAAATTATGTATCAAAACACTTATTACGCAACGCATCCCGAATCTATTTTCGGCGCAACGAACGACGAATTGCGCGAGCTTTATTTGGTGAATGAAATTTTCGCTCCAAACGAAGTTCGCCTTAATTACTCGCATTTCGACCGCATCGCCGTCGGCGGCGCATTTCCAACGAATGAGAAAATTTCGCTTCCAGTTCACAGCGAACCCGAATCGGCGAAAGGCAAGCCGTTTCTCGACCGCCGCGAAATGGGCGCGATTAATATCGGCGAAGGCGTAGGGAAAATTACGGTTGACGGCGAGGTTTATGAACTCGGCAAAAAAGACTGTCTTTATATCGCCAAAGAATCGTCAGACGTTTCGTTTGAATCGGTTGATGCGGCAAATCCGGCGAAATTTTATCTGCTTTCGACGCTCGCGCACAAGCGTTTTGAAACCAAACTTTTAACTGCCGAGCAAGCCAATAAACTGCATCTCGGATCGGTCGAAACTTCAAACGTCAGAACGGTTTACCAGTTAATTATACCCGGCGTGTGCGAATCTTCGCAATTGGTGATGGGATTGACGACGCTCGAAATCGGCAGCGTTTGGAACACCTGCCCGCCGCATATTCACGAACGCCGTTCGGAAGTTTATCTCTATTTCGATTTGGACGAAAAAGCCCGCATTATGCATTTTATGGGGCAAACCGAAGACACGCGCACGATGATTATGGAAAACGAACAAGTCGTTTTGTCGCCGCCGTGGTCAATCCACATGGGCGTCGGCACGTCGAACTACAGTTTTGTTTGGGCGATGGGCGGCGAAAATCTCGATTATACCGATATGAATGTTTTGGACATTTGCCAGTTGAAATAATCTTTAAAGCATCATTTAGCCACAGATTGACGCAGAAAACGCAGATGAAAACGAATATTTGTTTGGTGGATTTTTCGATTAGTTTTTGATTCAAAATCTTTTCTCATCCGAGTTCATGCGTGTAAATCTGTGGCTAAAATTCTTTTTACGCCCTTTTGATCTTGCCAACATTCACGATTATGAAAGTTAAAAATTTAGTTTTATCCGCTGCAATTATCTTCCAAATGGTCGCGCCATTCGCGGGACAAAATTTCGCACAAAATGGGGCGCGTGAAGATTTTTCGGACAGCGGCGCGTTTCTGCGTAAAACCGTCGTTCGTCCGGCGGCGAAGCGCAACG
>SXVE01000174.1 GCA_005790265.1 Acidobacteriota bacterium
ATCCGCTACGTCGGCATCGGCGAACAGGTTGACGATTTAATGGTTTTCAACGCGGAAGATTACGTGAACGGACTTTTCAATTAAGGAGTATCGAAAAATATGCAAATGATTGAAGCGATTTATCAAAACGGAATGTTCAAGCCGATAAAACCTATCTCGGACAAATTTGAAGAAGGCGCAAAGGTCAAATTAACCGTTGAGCCCGAAGAAGAAACTAATCCGATTATGCGACTTGCGGAAAATTTTTACGAAGGTTTGTCCGAAGACGATATTGACGAAATTGAAAAAGTCGCGCTTGACCGTTCAAACTTTTTCGGTGAAAGAAAAATATGAACGAAGTTCTGCTCGACACTGATACGCTTTCGTTTTTTTTGAGAAACGTGCCGAAAGTGATGGCGGAAGCAAATACGTATTTGAAATATCACAAAGGCTTTACGTTTTCAGTCATCACCAATTTTGAGATTCTGCGCGGCTTGAAAATCAAAAACGCGCACAGCCAAATCTCGAAATTTAATTTGATTCGACAGCATAGCAAAGAACTTGCATTGACAGATTCGGTAATCAATCGCGCCGCTGATATTTATGCCGATTTATACAAACGCGGCTTGCTGATTCTTGACGCCGATATTCTAATCGCGGCAACTGCATTAGAAAGCGGTTTGCCAATCGTGACGAACAACGAAAATCATTTCAGCCGTATTTCAGATTTGCAGATTATAAATTGGAGTAAATAAAAAAATACGGCGTCCTAAACGAGTAAAATTGAACGATAATTTTTCAGAATTCGATATAAAAATGACCGGGCGCGCGCTTGAACTCGCCGCTTTGGGAATCGGACAGGTTTCGCCGAGTCCGCTGGTCGGGTGCGTGATTGTGGCGGACGGCGGCGATGTTGTCGGTGAAGGGACTTATATTTACGAAAACGTGACGCACGCGGAAGTTTTGGCGCTGAATCAGGCGGGCGAACGGGCGCGCGGCGCGACGGCTTATGTGTCGTTGGAACCGCACGCTCATCAGGGACGGACGAAGCCTTGCACGGACGCGCTGATCGAAGCGGGAATTCGGCGCGTTGTCTGCCCGATTGAAGACCCGAATCCGCTCGTTTCGGGCAAAGGTTTCGCGCAATTGAGAGCGAGCGGAATTGAAGTGACGACCGGAATTTTGCGCGATGAAGCGGCGCGGCTCAACGAGAAATTCTGCGTTTGGCATCAGAAACAGCGTCCGTTCGTGCATTTGAAATTGGCGATGAGTTTAGACGGGCGGATTTCGCTCGAAAACTCGGTTTCGACCAGACTTTCCGGCGCGGAATCTTCGCGGCGCGTGCAGGATTTGCGGCACGAACACGACGCGATTTTGGTCGGCGGCAATACTGCATTTGTTGATAATCCGAGTTTGACCGACCGCAGCGGAAAACCTCGCCGCCGCGAATTGGCGCGAATAATTTTGGACAATCGGCTGCGTATTCCGCTTGATTCGACGCTGGTTGCGACCGCGAAAGAAACGTCGACGATTGTTTTTTCCGATTCGGCGGACACGGAAAAAATCGCCGAACTGGAAAAATTTGGCGTCGAGGTTGTGCGAACGAGCGCCAGAAATTTGCCGCAGGTTTTAAGCGAATTAAAAACGCGCGACTTGCAAAGCGTTTTGGTCGAAGGCGGCACCGAAATCGCGGGCGCGTTTATGGATGCAAAACTCGTTGATAAATTAACGTTCATCATCGCGCCAATCATCATCGGCGGACACCGCGCGCCGCTCGCCGTCGGCGGAAACGGTGCGAATGCGCTCGAAAACGCCGCGCATTTGAAAGATTTGGAAATCATCAAACACGGCGCGGACTACGAATTCACAGGTTATCCGCGAGAAAATTAACAGCCGATGAAAAAGCCGTTCGCCAAAAAATCATTCGGGCAGAATTTTCTCGTTGATGAAAATTATATTGACAGGATTATCGCCGCGCTCGATCCGCAAGAAGGCGAAACGATAGTTGAAATCGGCGCGGGACGCGGCGCGTTGACGGAAAAACTCATCGAATCGGGCGCGAAAATTATCGCGATTGAACTTGAGCGCGATATGATCGCGATTTTGAAAGAGAGTTTCGGCAAAACGGAAAACTTTCAATTAATCGAAGCCGACGCGCTCAAAGTTGACTTCGATGATTTAATCAATCCAAAATCCAAAATCCAAAATCCAAAATCGGCAAAACTCGTCGCGAATTTGCCGTATTATATTTCGACGGCGATTTTGCAGAAATTGATTGAGCAACGCCGGGTTTTTTCCGAAATGATTTTGATGTTTCAGCGCGAAGTCGTTGAGCGCATCGCGGCGCAGGTCGGTGATTCGGAGCGCGGTTTTTTGTCGGTTTTGGTGCAGAATTATCTGGAAACCGAGCATCTTTTCGACGTGCCGCCGAAAGCGTTTCGACCGTCGCCGAAAGTGACGAGCGCGGTTGCGCGGTTGACGCCGAAATCGAATATTGCAACCCAAAACGATGAGGTTTTTCGCCGCGTCGTCAGTCAGGCGTTCGTGCAAAAGCGGAAAACGATTCTTAATAATTTGAAAAACGCGGCGCTCGACTGGGGCGGAAAATTCGCGGATGCGGCGCAGTTGTTGGCGCATTGCGGCATCGAACCGGCGCGGCGGGCGGAAACTTTGACGAACGACGAATGGAATTGTCTGGCGAATGCGATATGCAAAACGAACGATTAATTCACGGCGAAAAAGTTTTCGGCGCGAACGTTGACTTTGAGACGCGCTGCGCGCATTATCATTCGCCGATTGACATTATTGCCATTAAATTTAAATGCTGCGCCGATTGGTTTCCGTGTTACGAATGTCACCGCGAACTGCGTGAACACGCGGCGCAAGTCTGGTCGAAGAATGAATTTGAAACGCCCGCAATTTTGTGCGGCGCGTGCGGGCATCAATTAACAATCAACGAGTATTTGAGCTGCGATTCAGCCTGTCCGAACTGCCGAAGCCGTTTCAATCCCGGCTGCGCGAAACATTATCATTTGTACTTTGAGAAGTGAAAATTAAAAGAAAAAATTTAACCACAGATGCACGCAGATGAAATCGGATAAAAACGGATAAACATAATTTCAAAAAAATCTTATTTGTTTATATCTTCTTAAATCAGTGTGCATCTGTGGTTAAATTTTTTACGCCGTTTCGATCACTTCGCGTTTCGGAAAAATCAGCGAGGCGACGATTGAGAGCACGATTGTTCCCAGAATGATTCCCAAACTCCACGTGATCGGGAAATGTCCGTCGTATAGCGGATTGAGCCAGACCATTTTCAAGCCGACGAAAATCAGCACAATTGCCAAACCGAATTTCAAAAGGTAAAACTTATCAATCACACCGGCGAGCATAAAATACATCGAGCGCAAGCCCATAATCGCGAAAATGTTGGACGTAAATACGATTAGCGGTTCGCTCGTGATCGAGAAAATCGCCGGAACGCTGTCCACCGCAA